>QHVJ01000127.1 GCA_003222275.1 Acidobacteriota bacterium
GTCGTGCTGCGGCCGCTGGCCTACGAGGAGCCCGACCGCCTCGTGCAGCTCTACGAATCGGGCCTCCGCTCCGGCGGAGAAGCGGACTGGGTTTCGTTTCCCAACTTCCGCGACTGGCGCGCGGGAACGCGCGTCTTCGCGGAGATCTCCGCCTACCGTTACGGGCTCATGACCCTCGTGGGCGCCGAGGGCGCGGAGACCATGCTCGGCCTCGAGGCCACCGACCGTCTCTTCTCGGTGCTCCGGGTGCGGCCTCTGCTCGGCCGCACGTTCCTGCCCGGCGAGGACATCCGCGGCCGGCCCCCGGTCGTGGTCCTCGGCTACTCGCTCTGGCGGCGGCGCTTCGGCGCCGACCCGCAGGTGGTCGGCCGCACCGTCCGCATCGACGGGACGAGCTACTCGATCGTCGGCGTGATGCCGGCGTCTTTCCGGTTTCCCAACGCCATTCCCGGAGAGATGGCGGTCCCCATCGACCTGTGGATCCCCATGCGGGCCTCTGGCGATCTCGAGGACCGGGGCAGCCACAACTTCTGGACGGTGGCGCGGCTGGCGGAGGGGACGAGCCTGGAGCAGGCGCGGTCGGCGACGGCCACCGTCGCCGACAACCTGGCGCGGCAGTATCCGGAGACGAACAAGGACCTGGGCGTCACGGTGAAGCCGCTGCAGGATTACGTGACGGGCGGCGTGCGCCCGGCGCTGATGGTGATGCTGGGGGCGGTCGCGCTGGTCCTGCTCCTGACCTGCACCAACATCGCGACGCTCCTGCTCTCGCGGGCGGAGGCGCGCCGCCGCGAGATGGCGGTGCGGCACGCCCTCGGCGCCACGTGGGGCCGCCTCGTGCGCCAGACGCTGACCGAGAGCCTGCTGCTCGCGGTGGCGGGCGCCCTCGCCGGTCTCGCGGTCGCCCACGCGGGCACGCGCCTGCTGGTGCGCTTCGGGCCGCCCGCCATCCCTCGCCTGGATCAGACCTCGGTCGATACGCCGGTGCTTCTCTTCGCGGCCGCGATGACCGTGGGTGTCGGGATCCTCTTCGGCCTCGCCCCCGCGCTGGTGGGCGCCCGCGCCGGAGCCCAGGGCGCGCTGCGCGAGGCGAGCGCGCGCGTTTCGGCCGGGCTGCGGAGCCGATGGGTCCGGCAGGCCCTGGTGGCCGGACAGCTCTCGCTCGCGGTGATGCTGCTCATCGGGGCGGGGCTGCTCCTGCGGAGCTTCCTGCGCGTGGCCGGCCTCGATCCGGGCTTCCACGCGCCGACCGTGATGTCGGCGCTCGTGAGCCTCTCGCCCACGCGTTACGCGGATCCCGCGAAGCAGGCCGCGTTTTTCGACGATGCGGTGCGGGAGATCGAGAGCCTGCCCGGCGTCGTCTCCGCGGCCGTGACCGACTCGCTGCCGCTCACCGGCATCAACGACCAGGGTGGCTTCCTCGTGGAGGGCCGCCCCGATCCGCCCCCGGGCGAAGACGGCCCGCAGGCCAACCGGCCGCGCGTCTCGAGCCGCTACTTCGACACGATGGGAATCCGGCTGCTCGACGGGCGGCTCTTCGACGAGCGGGACCGCGCCGGCGCCCACCCGGTCGCGATCGTCAGCGCGCTCGCCGCCCGCACCTACTGGCCGGGCGTCAACCCGCTCGGCAAGCGCCTGGCGGCGGATTGGAACGAGCGAGGGCCCGTGTGGCGCGAGATCGTCGGGGTCGTGGAAAGCACGCGTCACTTCGGCCTGGAAGCGCCGCCGAAGGCGGAGGTCTACCTGCCGCATGGGCAGGCGCCCTCGCCGTTCATGATGCTGGTCGTGCGCACGCGCGGAGACCCGGCGGGTGTGGTCCCCGCGGTCCGCGCGCGGATCGCGGCCCTGGACCCGGAGCAGGCGGCGTACGGCTTCCAGACGATGGAGGACCTGCTCCAGACCTCCGGCTCCCGCCGCCGCTTCCAGACGGCGCTCGTGTCGGCCTTCGCCGCGCTCGCGGTGCTGCTCGCCGCCGTCGGGGTCTACGGCGTGATGGCCCACCGCGTGGCGCAGCGGAACCACGAGATCGGCGTGCGCCTTGCGCTGGGCGCGCGCCCCGCGGACGTGGTCGCCCTCGTGCTGGCTAGCGGCCTGCGCCTGGCGCTGGCCGGGACGGCGGTCGGCCTGGCGGGGGCGGCAGCGCTGTCGCGCACGCTCGCGAGCCTGCTCTTCGGGGTGTCGCCGCTCGATCCCGCCACGTATGCCGTGGTCGCCGGCGTGCTCATGCTCGTCGCCGCCGTCTCGGCCTACGTGCCCAGCCGGGGCGCCGGCACGGTCGATCCGCTCGTCACGCTGCGCGACGAGTGAAGGGTCCTATTCCTCTTCGCGGATGGCGTCGAGCATGACGCCGGGGCGGTTCGAGGCCACACCGTAGAGGTCGAAGCGGGCCAGGCGGCGCAGCTCCTCCGGGTCGTCCACGACCCAGGTGGCGAGCTTGAGGCCGGCCTCGCGCGCGCGGTCGCGCAACTCGTCCGAAAGCATGTGCTTCTCCGGCATCACCAGCTCGCTCGCGACTTCCCGGGCGCCGGCCAGCACCTCGCCCGGCTCGGCCTTCTGGAAGAGGTGCCCGCGCACGATCGCGGGCGCGAGCTTGCGGCAGCGCAGCAGGGCCCGGCGCGAGAAAGACAGGAGGGCCACGTCCTTCTCCATTCCCGCCTTGCGCACCTCCGCCACCGCGCGGGCCTCGATTCCGCCCTCGGCGTCGTCGGTCACGGCGTCCGGCTTGATCTCCACCATCACCCGCGCGCGGTCCTTCAGCATGGCCAGCGCCTCGCCGAGCGAGGGGACGCGTTCGCCGCGATGGGTGTCGGCGAAGCGCGAGGGATAGCCGGCGGAGAGGACCCGGATCTCCGCCAGCGTGAGGTCGCGCACGCGGCCGCGGCCGGTCGTGGTGCGGTCCACCGTCGCGTCGTGGATGACCACCACCTGGCCGTCCTTCGTGAGCTGGACGTCGAACTCCACCAGGTCCGCTCCCTCCTCGAGCGCGGCCGCGAAGGCGGCCAGCGTGTTCTCGGGAACGTGGGCGGAGTCGCCGCGGTGGGCGATGATGAGCGGGGGCATCGAAGCGTTGGTCTAGCGGGCCAGCTCGGCGGGCGCTCCCGCGCGGGGAAGAGTCCTTTCGTACACCTTGGCGTCCACGAACACGTCGAGGAGCTGCAGGTCGAGCTTCCCGCAACGGGCCTCGTCGCGCAGGATGTCCAGGGCGCGCTCCACGGGCACCGACTTCTTGTAGGGCCGGTCCCACGCCACCAGCGCGTCGAAGATGTCGGAGATCGTCATCATCCGGGACTGCACGGGGATGTCGGTGGCCGCCAGCTTCCGCGGATAGCCGGTGCCGTCCATCTTCTCGTGGTGCGCGTAGGCGATCTCGGGGACCCGGCGGAACTCCCCCGTCCACGGGATCTGGGAGAGGAACTTGTACGTGTGGGTGACGTGGCTCTCGATCTCGCGGCGCTCCTTCTCGGAGAGGCTGCCCTTGCGGATGGACAGCGCCGCGACCTCGTCCATGCTCAGGAAGGGCTGGCGATTGCCCTCGCCGTCGGTGTACGTGCGGTTGGGCAGGTCGATGAGCGCGCGGAAGCTCTCCTCCTCGAGGATGGTCGGCTCGTTGGCCTGGAGGACCATGCGCAGCATCTGCTCGATCTCTTCCAGGCCCTTCTCATGGGCGCGGTCCATCTGCAACAGCAGCTCGGGCGAGGCCTGGCCCGCCATCACCTGGTCGAGCTTGGCCCGCAGGTGCTCGGCCTCCAGCGTTCGCTTGATGTAGGAGAAGCGCTGGCGGAGCAGCAGCAGCTCCCCCACGTACAGCTTCTTGCCCTTGATGAGGACCTTCTCGCGCACCCCGACCTTGCCGAAGTCGTGGAGCAGGCTCGCGTAGCGGATCTCCTGGAGCTGATCGCGCGTGAAGCTCACGTCGCGGAAGGGAGCGGCGTCGAGCGCGTCGACCTTCTCGGCCAGGGCCACCGTGAGGGTGGCCACGCGGTCCGAGTGGCCCGAGGTGGTGGGGTCCCGGCTCTCGATCGCCGTCACCGAGGCGCGCACGAACGAGTCGAACAGGTTGCGGATGTCCTGGATGAGCCGGGTGTTCTCGAAGGCGACCGCGGCCTGGCTGGCCAGCGAGCTGACGAGCTCCTCGTCCACCGACGTGAACGGGATGACCGCCTCCTCGACGAGGGCCACCGGCCGCAGCACGGTCCGGGCGTCCCGCTTCTTGTTGATGAGCTGGACGACGCCGATCACCGTGTCCTGATGGTCGCGCATCGGCACCACCAGCATCGACTTGGTCCGGTATCCCGTCCGCTGGTCCCACGTGCGGCTGATCGTGTAGGGAGTCCCCGGAGGGAGCTGATAGGCGTCGGCCACGTTCACGATGTGGCCGGACAAGGCCACGTAGCCCGCGATGGAGCTCTCGTCGAGAGGCACGGTGCGCTTCTCGAAAGACACGGGCACGGACTCGTTCTGGGCCAGGACGAACTCGAGCTCGGTCTGCGCGGCCTGGTCCTTGCCCCGCACCACGAGGTACAGCGTCCCCGCGTCGGAGGCGGTGATGGCCCGGCACTTGGCCAGGATCAGCTCGAGGAGCTTGTTGATGTCGCGCTGCGCGGAGAGGGCGACGCCGATGTTGTTCAGCTCGTGCAGGTCCTGGCTCTTGCGGGCGAGGGCGGCGTCGAGCTGCTGGATCACGCGCCGGGAGTTGAGCCCGTCGAGCGCGCGGTCGAGGCGCAGGCGCAGCCGCATCGCCGTCACCGGCCGTACCATGACGTCGTCGAGGTAGGGGTGGCGGCGCGCGAGCTCGTCCGTCTCTTCGACGGGGGCCACGCCCACGAGCAGGCTCAGGCGGCTCTCGCCCGACTTGATCCACGCCGCGATCGCGTCCCGCTCGGCGTCGAGGTGCGAAGCGTCGGCGAGGACGAGGATCGAGCCCTTGGCCCGCAGCTCGGCCTTCATCTCGGAGAGCGTCGACACCTCTTCGATGCTGATCCCCGGGGGCAGGGCCCCGGAGACGATCTCCCGCGTCTTGCCCCAGACGAGGATGCTGGACATGGCCTCTGCGCCCGCGGCGCGCCCGTCAGGGTAACACAGTCAGCCGGGTAAGGGCGGTGACAGGCGGGGCGCGAGCTCGCGCAGGTCCGCGATCAGCAGGTCGGGCGGCGTGGCCTCAAGGCTGGCGGGATCGAGCCCGTAAGTGACACCTACCGTAAGGACTCCGGCGGCACGTCCGGTACGGACGTCGATGGCCGAGTCGCCGACGAGCGCCGCGGCCTCCGGAGCGGTCCCCGTCTGGTCGAGGATCCAGCGCAGGCCGGCCGGGTCGGGTTTCTTGGCGGGGACGTCGCCGCCCCCGCAGATCCGCGCGAACCGGCCGGTCACCCCGAGGCCGTCCAGGATTCGGCGGCTCATGTCCCCCGGCTTGTTGGTGAGGACCGCGAGCGTGCGGTCTCCCAGCGCGTCGAGCGACTCGAGGACTCCCGCATAAAGCACCGTCGTGTCGAGCATTCGCGCCCGGTAGCAGTCGAGGAAGACGGGAAGGGCCTCCTCCTTCGACACGCTCACCCCCGCCGCCCGCAGCGTCCGGGCGACCAGCATCGCTGCCCCGTCGCCGATGAACGTCCGGACCTGGTCGAGGGGCACCGGTGGCGTGCCCGGGGCGAGGCGCTCGAGCGCGGCGTTGACGGAGCGGGCGAGGTCGCCCGCGGAGTCGATGAGGGTGCCGTCGAGGTCGAAGACGACGAGGTCGACCCGACTCACTCGGGCAGGATGCGCAGGCGGGGCATGCGTGAGGGGGCCGTGTCCGCCTTGCGGCCGGCCCGCACGTCGCGCAGCTCGACGACCACTCGACGGAAGTCCTCGCGCAGTGCCTCGACGTTGAGGCCGCGGAAGCGGGGAACGAAGTCGTCCAGCTTGCGCAGCGAGGCCGCCACCATCTCCTCCGCATCCTGCACGTCCCCGTCGCTCAACTGGAGGAGCGACTCGGCCAGGTTGTTGAGCAGAGCATAGAACTGGCGCTCGGACGCGGCGCGCGTCGTGGAGGTGAGGCCCTCCATCGCGTCCTGGAAGTCCGAGAAGCGCCCGTCGTTGAACAGATCCACTGCGGCTCGAAGCTTCTCGTCCACCAACCCATGCTAGCACCCCGAGCGCTCAACCGGCCCTTCAACGCAGAGGCCGCAGAGAACGCGCAGAGGCCGCAGAGGACATTCGGAGCACCCAGCAAGAGCTGCGAGCGGAGCGCGATTCATTCGCGCGTAGCGAGCGGGGGGTCTGGGGGTGCGCCGCTAGCACCCCCAGCTCATTGATGCCTGCCGCAGTTGATGTAGCCGAGGGCGCAGAGCCGCTCGCGGGTCTCCTTGTCCATCGCGAGGACTTTCCGGCTCGCGGCCATCGTGAGCCAGAGCTGCAGCCCCGCGGGATTACCGCGGGGCGGCGCGAAGACGTTGTCGAAGCGCTCCTCGTCGGTGTCGCCCCGCGGATCCACCTCGGGCAGGCGGAACGGCACCTCGGGCGGGTGCTCGGCCTCCTCCGCGATCGTGACGTCGGCGGGGCGCAGCGGCCGGCCGTCACGCGTTCCCTCCAGATATACGGGGGCGCCCATGGGCCGGATGCTGAAGGCCACCTCCCGCGGATGGCCGGACCCGGGGCGGAGGCGCAGGGCCAGCTTGCGCCCGTTGCCCTGTATCTCGTAGTGGTCCTCGGCGCCGAACCCTTTGGGCTCCACGCCCTCGATCCATCCGCCGGTGCGGAGCTTGAGCTCATACTGGCCGCCGCCTTCCGCGCGCAGGTTGTGGCGGAACGGATCGGCCACCATCGCCGCCTCCACCGCCGCCTTCAGCGTGTCGGCTCGCTCCCGGTTCTCGGCGAGCTTGCTCGCCTTCTCCTTCGGGTCCTGCTTGAGGTCGAAGTACAGCTCGTCCTCTTCCGGGCTGAAGCGCTGGACGTACTTGTCCCGGCTGGTGCGCATGCCGTGGGCCACGTAGCCGCGGTGGCTGATCTCCGACACCGCCGGTGGCTCGGGCGCGCCGCCTGCGACCACCGGCTGCAGCGGGTGGCCGGCGATCGCGGGCGGATGCGGCACGGGCAGACCCATCTCCTGGAGCACGGTGGGGAGCACGTCCACCTCTTGGACCTGCTGCTTGACGCGCTGGCCTCCGCCCCGACGGTCCGGGAACTTCACGATCATCGGGATGTGGATGAGCTCGTCGAATACCGTCTTGCCGTGCGTGAACTGGCCGTGGTCGAGGAACTCCTCGCCGTGGTCGCCCAGGAAGACCATCAGCGCCCGGTCGTAGAGACCCCGGCGCTTCAACTCGGCGACGAAGCGCCCGAACTCGCGGTCGCCGTACGCGATCTCCCCGTCGTACTGGGCGACCAGCCGATCGAGGTCGGCCGGCTCCTTGTAGTCGCCGCGGGGGTCGACGGCCGGATGGTCGGGCGTGGGGTGCGGCTCGTACTTCATGTTGAAGGGCTCCGGGGGCGTGTAGGGCACGTGAGGGTCCATCGTGTGCACGTAGAGAAAGGTGGGGAGGCCGCGGCGCTCGTCGAGCCAGGAGAGGGCCTCGTCCACCACCGGCGCCGCTTCCACGACCTTGGACACCTTGTTGCCCGCGCCGTGCATCCCCGCGAAGAGGTCGAAGCCCTGCTCGAAGTTCGATCCCGCGGAATAGATCACCGAGTTGGCGATCACCGCTCCGGTGGCGAAGCCCTTGGCCTGGAGCATCTCGGCCAGCGTCACGTGCCCGGAGTCCAGCGTGTCCCGCAGCTGCACGGCGCGGTGCTTGCCGGGCAGGAGCGACGTGAAGAGCGACGCCACCGAGGGCTTGGTCCACGATGCCTGGGCGATGGCCTGTTCGAAGACCACCGCGTCGCCCGCGAACTTCGCCAGCTCCGGCGTCGTGTCGCGGCCGTAGCCATAGGGCTGGGTGTGGTCCGCCCGCAGCGTGTCGACCAGGTAGACGATCACGAGCGGCGCCTTCACGTCCGGCGTGAGGATGGCAGGCGTGCCCCAGAACGCGCGGCGCGGATCGTCTTCGCGATCGAAGCCGTGCGTCTCGAGGATGAGCTGCACGTCCCGCCCCGCATAGCGCGAGAGATCCACCTCCGCCGGCACCCACCTCCGATGCTCCTTCTGCTGGAGGGGATCGAGGAGCATCGTCCACAGCGTCTCCTCCTTGCCGCGCCGGAGGACCTTGACCGCGAACTCCACGCCCGGCTGATCGTGGCGCTCGGGAGGGATGCCGCACGCGAACGAGAGGCGGGCGCCCCGGGGCACGTCGACGGTGAAGATCAGGCGCGCGGGGGGAGAGGCGGGGAGGGTCCGGCGCACGAGGTCGTTGATGCGGATCTGCTTGCCGGTCTGGCCCATCACCCAGCCCCGGTCTCGGCCGGCCACCGACCCGTCGCCCATCTTCTCCCGCGCCGCTTCCACCAGATCCACGGGCGGGCCGCCGGGCGCGCACGCGGCGAGGACGGCGAGCAGTCCGGCGGCGGCGAGTATCGACGTCGAGGATCGCAAGTGACCTTCCCGGCCGCGCTCGCGGCCGCACGGCGAAAACGTCACTTGTAGCATGGGGTCGCGCCGACGACCAAACCACACGCCGGGGTCCTGCGGCGCGCGTGTTATCCTGCGCGCTTGCCCGTGCCCACCGAGCCGCAACCCGCGCCGCCGGGCGCGGGACCGTCCTTCGGGCGCGCCCTCGGGCTCCTCTTCCTCGGCGGCCTCGCGCTGCGCGCGGCCTTCCTGCTCCTCGAGCCGTCCACTTTTCCGGTGGGCGACGAGCGGACCTACCTCACCTGGGGCACGCAGTACCTGCCGTCGCCGCGGGTGGCGTTCTCGCCCTTCCGCATGCACCTCATCTTCCATCCGCCGCTGTATCCGTATTTCATCGCCGGCCTCCGGTCGCTTCCCGGCGGCCTCGCCGTCGTGCAATGGGTTCAGGTCGCGCTGTCGGCGCTCCTCGTCCCGGCCGTCGGCCGGGTGGGCGCACGCGTGTTCGGCGAGCGCACGGGCCTCGTCGCCGCGGCCATCACCGCGCTGTTTCCCGAGCTCGTCTGGTTCGCGCCGCACTTCTGGTCGGAGACGGTGATGCTCTTCCTCCTGTGGTGGGGCTTCGAGAGGCTCCTCCAAGCGGACGCGGAAGGACGGGCGGCGCCCGCCGTGCTCGCCGGCGTTTTGTTCGGACTGACCGCCCTCACGCGGGAGACTGTGCTGTACTTCGGGCCGCTCGCCGCGCTGTGGCTGGCCTGGCGATCCCCCCGTCCCGCCGCGCGTCTCCGGGGCGCCGTGTTCCTGGCTGCGGTCGTCCTTACGGTGGCCCCGTGGACGGTACGGAACTGGATCCAGTTCCACACCTTCATCCCGGTCTCCACCTCCGCCGGCCTCAACCTGTGGCAGGGCAACGCGGGGCTGACGCGCGAGGAGATCTACGAGGAGTACGGCTCGGTCGACGGCCGCATCGACCAATACCGCTATGCGACCCGCAAGGGCATCGAGGCGATCCTCGCCCGCCAGCCGTGGTGGATATTCGAGAAGTTCGTCGCCGAGATGCCGCGCTTCTGGGGGGACAGCCAGACGCTCATCCACCTGCGGCGGCGGGCGTACGGCGAGCGCGCGCCCGCCTTCACCTGGGCCGTCTCCGCCGTGGTCGTGGTGCCGTACGTCGCGGTGCTGGGGCTGTTCGCGCTCGGGCTGGCGCGCACGCCGCTCGACCGAGGGCGCGCGCTCATCGCGGGGTTCCTCGGCTACTACGTGCTGCTCCACGTGGTCGCGTACGGCTTCCCGCGCTACCGCCTGCCGATCCTCCCCGCGGTCTTCCTGTTCGCGGCCGCGGGATGGGTGGCCTGGCGCGACCGCGCCCTGCTGCCCAGCCGGAGGCGCCGGATCCTCGCCATCGTCCTCGCCGGAAGCCTGGCTCTCTCGCTCATCCCCGGCTACGCGGAGAACGTCGCGCACCCGGCGTTCCATTCGGCGAGAGATTAGCCGTCCTCAGCGAGGCCGCGCGCGATCCATGAAATCGAGCCATTCCTGGACGGACTGGCGCTCGCGATCGTCGCTGGCCAGGGCGCGCGCGGTCTGGAGCTCCCGCCGGGCATCGGCTTCCTGCGATGCGGTCCAGAGAGCCTGCACGAGCGCCAGGTGGTGCGCGGCCACGCTCGGCTCCAGCGGGACGGCCTTCCTGGCCGCGGCCACCGCCCGCTCGCCCGGGTCCGTCTCCGCGAGGGTCGTGGTGCCGTACGTCGCGGTGCTGGGGCTGTTCGCGCTCGGGCTGGCGCGCACGCCGCTCGACCGAGGGCGCGCGCTCATCGCGGGGTTCCTCGGCTACTACGTGCTGCTCCACGTGGTCGCGTACGGCTTCCCGCGCTACCGCCTGCCGATCCTCCCCGCGGTCTTCCTGTTCGCGGCCGCGGGATGGGTGGCCTGGCGCGACCGCGCCCTGCTGCCCAGCCGGAGGCGCCGGATCCTCGCCATCGTCCTCGCCGGAAGCCTGGCTCTCTCGCTCATCCCCGGCTACGCGGAGAACGTCGCGCACCCGGCGTTCCATTCGGCGAGAGATTAGCCGTCCTCAGCGAGGCCGCGCGCGATCCATGAAATCGAGCCATTCCTGGACGGACTGGCGCTCGCGATCGTCGCTGGCCAGGGCGCGCGCGGTCTGGAGCTCCCGCCGGGCATCGGCTTCCTGCGATGCGGTCCAGAGAGCCTGCACGAGCGCCAGGTGGTGCGCGGCCACGCTCGGCTCCAGCGAGACGGCCTTCCTGGCCGCGGCCACCGCCCGCTCGCCCGGGTCCGTCTCCGCGAGGGCGCGCGCGAGCGAATCCTGCGACCACGCGTGCTCGGGGTTGAGCCTGGTGGCGCGCTCCAGCAGCGCCGCGATCTGGACCAGGGTCTCCTTGGGCGGCCGGGACCGCCACATCAGGGACGCGCGCCGGTAGTACACGTAGAAGTTCCCGGAGCCGGCCTCGGCCGCGCGGCCGTAGGCAGCGAGGGCTTCATCCCTCTTCTCCTCCTGATCCAGGAGCAGGGCCTCCGCTTCGGCGGCGAGGGCGGACGCGGGCTCGGTCCGGCGCGCCTCCTCGATGAGGGCCCGCGCCTCCCGCGGGCGCTCCATCGCGACGTGGAAACCGGCCCTCAGCGCGGTCGCCGCCGCCGGCGAGAGCGGGCGGACCTCGAAGCCGGCGGGCTTGACGTTGAGGTCGCCCTTGATCGACGAGTAGGCGTACATCTGGTTGCCGACGTAGTACTGGAAGCCCTTGTCGACGGCGGCGAGTTCTCCGAAGCCTTCGCGAAGCGCGGCCTCCGGCGATCGCCCGTCGCGGAGCGCCTCGGCGAAGCGGTTGAGCTGCGCCAGATGGACGCCCTTGTCTCCGAAGACGAGGTAATGCACGAACAGCCACGCCTCGGCGTCGAAGGTCTCGCGGGCGGTGTCGTCGGTGAAGTACCGTGACTTGCGGTCCGCGGCGAGCAGCTCCGCGAGCGGTATCCGGACCGAGCCGTTGAGGTTCCGGAGGTGGTGGCTGAGCAGGCGGCCCACCTGCACGTCCTTGCCCCGCACCAGCGTGTTGCCGAAAAGCTCCGAGATGCCCCGCACGAACCACATCGGCAGCGCGTGCGGGAAGGCGTCCTGCAGCGCGTGGTGGGCGTAGCTCCAGTACGCGAAGAAGTATGGGTTGGTGCGCAGATCGTCGGGAAGCGCGACGCCGGCCTCGAGCGCGACGTATTCCTTGTCGGCGCCCGAGACGGCGACACTCGCCGTGCCGTCATGGCCCTTCTCCCAGTACTGCGGCGCCAGGGCCTTCATGTCGGAGGAGTCCCGCAAGGCGAACACGACGAACGGCCGGCCGCCTGTCCGCCGCGCCCACGGCCAGAGGGTCTCCAGCACGTAGCGCACCTGCTCGAACTGCCAGCCCACGTCGCGCGCCGTGCCCTCGCTCGTGTTGGCGACGACCACGAAGTGGGGCGTCTTCACTTCCAGCCAGCGACGCTCCGCGGCGGCCGACGGGCTCGCCGCGGCCACGACCGCCGCCACCACGGCGGCGGGAAACCCTGGTCGAATGCACAGAGTCATGGCGTCCCTCGCACGCTCGGATGAGCGCAGAAAGCTCCGGGATTTGACGACTAATCTACTGCTTTTCGTTGCGAAGGAGGAAGGCGATGCCGACGGAGCGCCGGGACGAGCGGAAGAGGCCCTCGTC
Source organism: Acidobacteriota bacterium (assembly GCA_003222275.1). Taxonomy (GTDB): domain Bacteria; phylum Acidobacteriota; class Vicinamibacteria; order Fen-336; family Fen-336; genus AA32. Next base: position 12,181 of record QHVJ01000127.1, read on the forward strand.
GAGGCGCACGAGCCGGTCGGTGATCCATACCGGCGCCGGCTCCACGCCTGCCGTGCGGGTATGGAACCGCACGAGCGAGCGCAGCAGGCCCATCCAGTACATCTCGAGCAGGCCCACGAGGTGCTTGGAGAGGTAGAACGTGTCGAGGACGCGGAGGTTCTCCTCCGCGAACCACGTGCGGGCCTCGTCCTCGTCGATGAGCCGGAAGTGCCCGTAGGCCCAGGCCCCGATGGCGGCGTGCCGGCCGAACTTGTTCAGCAGCCAGTTGACGGGGTCGTAGAGCAGCGGGAACCGCAGGGAGGGAGCCGTCACGATGACGTGGCCCCCCGGCTTGCACACGCGGCCCATCTCCCGCACCGCCTTCCGGCAGTCCTGGACGTGCTCGATGACGTCCACGCTGAGGACGGCGTCGAAGAAGTCGGTGGGATAGGTGAGGGCCTGCGCGTCCTGTACGGCGTGGACGATGCCGGTCTGGTCCCGGTTCAGCTCCTTCGCGTGCTCGATGTCGCGGACGTTGATGTCGCAGGCGTGGAGCTCGCGGCAGTAGCCCTTGACCATGTAGTCGTATTCGCCCTGGCCGGTGCCGAGGTTGAAGGCGCGCGGAATGGGCCCGCCGGCGGAGAGGCGCTGGAAGAGCCTCTGGATGAGGAGGTAGCGGGTGCGGTAGGAGGGCACCAGCAGCTTCAGGTTGACGCGCGGGGAGAGAATCAAGGGGGCTCGCAGCCTATCACGGACGACACGACGGCCGCCACGCGGGCGTGGTATGGTCCGGCGGCCCCATGGCCGCCTCTTCCTTCCGCCATCACATCCCTCTGGCCGTGTTGCTGGGCGCCGCGGTGCGAGCCCCCTTCTGGGCGGAGGCGCTGCGCACGCCGGTGGATGGCGACACCGCGATCATCGGCCTCATGGCGCGGCATCTCGGGCGGGGCACGACGATGTGGGGCCAGCCCTACGGCTCCCCGCTCGAGGCCTGGCTCGCGGCGCCGCTGCTGGCGGCGATGGGCGCCCGGCCCGAGGCCCTGCGGCTCTGCTACTTCCTCCTCGGGCTCGTTCTCATTCCGGTGGCGTACCTGCTCGCGCGCCGCCTGGATCCGCGCGCGGCCCTGCCCGCGGCGGTGCTCATGGCCTGCCCGCCGCCCTACTTCCTGCTCCTCTCGGCGCTTCCGCCTCCGATGTATCCCTCCGTGCTCGCGCTGTGCGGCCTCCTCATGGTGCTCGCGCTCCGCATCGCCGACCACATCGAATCGGGGCGAGCGGTGTCGGGCGAGCTGGTCCTGGCCGGGACCCTCGCCGGGCTCGCCGCGTGGACGCACCTGATGTCGCTGAGCATCGTGGCCGCCGGTGCCGCATACCTCTTTCGCGCGGCCCGCGGGCGCCGGGTCGCGCTCCTCTACGCGCTCGTGCCCTTCCTGCTCGCGAGCGCACCGTGGTGGACGCGCGCTCTCGTCGACCGCCAGGCCGTGCGGGTGGTGAGCGTGTCGGAGCGGCAGGAAGGCTTCACGTCGCACGTCCTCGACGTCTTGCCGCGCCTGCCCCGTCCTCTCGGAGGCGTGCTCGGCACGCGCACGCCTTGGATCGCCGACGACGCGGATCACGTGGTGCAGGCGCCGCCGGGCGTCGCCACGCTGATCGTGCTGCTCTACGGGGCGGCGCTCGTCCTCGCGGTGCGCGCGTCCCGCGCCCGCCCGGCGGCGCGCCTCTTGCTCGCCGCCGTGGCCCTGGTGGTGATCGTCTTCCCGTTCCCCCTGCGCTCGGGTCCCGACTCGATGCGCTTCCTGACCCCGCTCTACCTGCCGCTGGCGGCGCTGGTGGCCTGGGGCGGGCTGGCCCTCGGGAAGCCGCGGCGGGCGTGGATCCTCGTCCTCGCCCTCGCCTGCCTGCATCTGGGGATGGCGAGCCGGCTGCTCGCCGCGTGGCGCGGGGCCGACCGCGCCGCCGCCCCTTTCCTGCTCCCGGACCTGGCTCCCGTGCGCCGCTTCCTGGAGGAGCGCGCGATTCGCCGCGCTTATGCCTCCTATGGACCGGCGTACCGTCTGACGTTCGAGACCGGGGAGAGGGTCGTCGTGTCCCAGCCCTGGAACGAGCGCTTCCTGCACTACCCGCTGCCGTACCTGGACGAGGTGCGCTTCGCGAAGAACGCGGCCTGGGTGCTGACGCCGCGCATCCCTACCGACCTGCCCGCGCCCGCCGCCTTCGAGGCCGCCCTGGGGGCGGCCGGCGGTCGCTGGCGCCGCACCGCCGCCGGCGAAGCGGCCGTCTTCCACGACTTCGGACCTCCGTTCGGACCGATGGTCGAGCCGCTGGCCACCGCGGGCGCCGCGGGTGACGCCAGCCTCACGACCGTACTCCGGCCGTCGCCGACGGCGCCTTCCACATGGACCCTGCCCGCGCCCCGCCCCCTCGATGCGATCACGCTCGTGGCGGGTCTCGACGGCCCGCGCCTGCTGCGGAGCATGGACGTGGAGGTGAGCGCGGACGGGCTGGCCTTCGAGACGGTGTCCCGCCGCCGGCGCCGGGACGAGCGGACGGACCTCCGGTGGGTGGGCGGGCAGCCCCAGTACGTCATCGACCACGACGTGATCGCAGTGCCGCTGGCCGGCCGCGCCGTGGCGGCGATTCGAGTGACCCCCGTCGCCTCGGGCGACGAGTGGGCCCTGGGGGAGATCCTGATCCACCCCGCCGAAGACCCCGCGCGCCGCGCGCCCTGGGACGAATGGCTGGACCCGAGCTTGACGTGGGCGGAGCGGCGCCGCGCCCTGCTCTCGTCGCCCCGGCCGGAGCGCGCGGACTGGTACTCGCGGCTGCTACTCGCGATGCGCCACCACTAGCGTCAAAGAGCAACGGGGGTTCACGGGGGTGCGCCGCTAGCACCCCCTTGCTAGATGACGCTGCGGCGAACGAGGCTCGCTACGACCGCGACCAGCTCGGCCGGCTGCACCGGCTTGGTCACGTGGTGCTGGAAGCCCGCCCGGAGGGCCCGAATCCGGTCTTCGGCCCGCGCATACGCGGTGAGGGCGGCGGCCGGGATGCGGCCCCCGCGCTCCTCGGGCAGGCCGCGGAGCCGGCGGATGAGGTCGTAGCCGTTCTCTTCCGGCATCTCGATGTCGCTCACGACGACGTCGGGCGGGCTCGTGGTGAAGGACGAGTAGGCCTCGGCGCCCGAGCCGACCGCCGTCACGCGGGCGCCGCTGCCCTCGAGCACCGCCTTGAACAGGTCGCGGGCATCGGCCTCGTCGTCGACGAGCAGCACGTTCACCCCTCTCAGCGATCCGGCCAGAGCCGCCATGGTCGCGCTTTCGGGCGCGGCGGGCGGGAGCTCCGGCGCCGGCGGCCGGACCGCCCCGATGACCGGCAGCTTCACCGTGAAGGTCGCGCCCTGGTCGCGGCCCGCGCTGGACGCCTGCACGGTGCCCCCGTGGAGCTCCACCAGGTCCCGCACGAGGGCGAGCCCGAGGCCGAGGCCGCCGTGGGGCCGCGTGCTCGAGCTGTCACCCTGGCGGAAGCGCTCGAAGACGTGAGGAAGGAAGTCGCGGTCGATCCCGATACCGGAGTCCTGCACGGTCAACTGCACGTGGGGCTCGATCCGGACGAGGCGCACGTGCACCCGGCCGCCGGAGGGCGTGAACTTGATCGCGTTCGACAGGAGGTTCCACACCACCTGCTGGAGGCGATCGGCGTCGCCCGAGACGAGACCGGCCCCGGCGTCCAGCGCCGTCTGGACGTCGATGTCGCGGGCCTCCGCGGCCGGCCGGATGGTATCCAGCGCCGCTTCCACCGCCCGCACGAGCTCCACCGGCCGGACGTCGAGGCGCAGCTTCCCGGAGACGATGCGCGACACGTCCAGGATGTCCGAGATGAGCTGGGTCTGCACCCGCGCGTTGCGATCGATCGTCTGCACCGCCCGGGCGGTGGTGGCCGCGTCGAGCTTCCCTTCACGCAGGAGCTGGGCCCACCCCATGATCGCGTTCATCGGGGTGCGCAGCTCGTGGGAGAGCGTGGCCAGGAACTCGTCCTTCATCCGGTTGGCTTCCTGGGCCTGCCGGTAGAGACGCGCGTTGTCCATCGCCACGGCGGCCTGGGCCGCGAGGCCGACGACGAGCCGCTCCTCCCGCTCCCTGAACATCCCCGCCGACTCGTGGCCGAAGAAGAGGCCGCCCAGCACGTCGCCGGCGCGGGACATCACCGGCACCGCCAGGTAGCTCGTGACGGGAAGATGGCCCGTGAGCATCTCGTAGTGGGCGGAATCGTGCCCGTAGCGTGCGTCCGTCCTGACGTCGTCGATGCGCACGGCGGCTTCGCCCCGGAACGTGGGGCCGAACAGCTCGGTGTTGAGCGGCATCGGGAAGTGGGAGAAGGCCTCGCGGGGAACGCCGCTCACGGCGTACAGGGTGTGGCGCTCGCCCCGCTCGTCGTCCACGTTGTAGAAGAACGCCCCGAACTGCGCGCCGCTGAGCTCGGCGGCGGCGTCGGTCACGCCCTGCGCCAGCTTGTCGAGGTTCAGCTCGGCGGAGAGCAGCCGGCCCGCGCGGTTGAGCGTCTCCAGCAACTCTTTCTGCTCGCGCATCTCCCGGTCGAGCTGCCGCGCGCTCTCCGCGGCCAGCCATTCCGTTGCGCGCCGGGCCCTCCGCTCCACCGCGTCCGCCACCTCGCGGCGGATGGCCGGCACCAGCCGCTGGAGGTGGCTCCTCGGCACGTAGTCGTGGGCGCCCGCGCGCATGACCTCGATCATTACCGCTTCCTCCACGGTGCCGGAGACCACGATGAGCGGCACGTCGACCTTGCGCTCGCGCAGCGCTTGCAGCACGTACAGGGGGGTCAGGGGCACCGGGTCGTCGGCGATGACGATGTCCCAGCTCTCCGCCAGCGCCGCGTCGAGGTCCTCGATCGAGTCCACGCGCCGCCAGAGCGGCTCGTAGCCTCCGCGCTCCAGCTCGTCGATGAGGAGGAGGGGATCGCGGTCGGTGTCCTGGACGCAGAGCACCCGGAGCGGATCAGCCATCGCTAACGCGGGGACGGCTCGTTCAGGCCCAGCCAGTAGATCGCCAGTTGTCGCACCGCCTCGGAGAACTCCCCGAAATCCACCGGCTTCCGGACATAGCTGTTGGCGCCCAGCTCGTAGCTCTGGACGATGTCGCGCTCCTCGCTCGACGAGCTGAGGACGACGACCGGGAGGCGCCGGGTGTGCGCGTCGTCGCGGAGGATCTTCAGGACCTGTAGGCCGTCCACCTTGGGGAGCTTCAGGTCCAGGATGACCAGCTCCGGCAGGGGCTCGTCCCCCGCCCGCGTCGCTTCGTAGAAAAATGCGAGCGCCTCCGCGCCGTCCCGCACCACCACCACCTCGTCCGCCAGATCGTGCTTCCGCAGCGCGCGCAGGGTGAGGGCCTCGTCGTCGGGGTTGTCTTCGACCAGGAGGATGGACTTGCGTCGCATGCTCACATCCTCCTTATAGCGCAAAGGAGGCCATCGTAGGCGGCCCGCACCTTGGCCTGGTAGCGCTCGAGAGAATATTCCCTTTCGAGGAGGGCACGCGCCCGGGTGGCACGCTGCCCGGCCGCCGCGGGGTCGGCGAGCGCCTCCTCGATGCCACGGGCCAGCCCTTCGGGCGAAGCCTCGACGAGAAAGACGAGCGTGTCGTCGAGAAGCTGCGTGTGCGTGGGGATCCGGGTGGCGACGAGCGGCCGGCCGGAGGCCATGTACGTGTACACCTTGAACGGGGTGTTCTCGCCCTCGCGACGGGGGGAGACGACGACGTCCGCGAGCGCGAGAAACGCGGGCAGCTCGGCCGGCGGGCGCTTTCCCGCGAAGACGCACCGCTCGGCCGCTCCCGCCCATACCGATCGTGCCCGCATCGCCTCGATCTCACGCCGCTCGCCGCCCATGAAGACGAACTGCACGTTCTTGACCCGGCCCGCGGCCTCCACCAGGAGGTCGACGCCCTGGTACGGCTCGAAGTTTCCCGAGTAAAGCACGACCGGCCCCGCCGCCAGGCCCAGTGTCTCCCGCAGGCGCGCCACGTCCCGCGGTTCCGGCCGCACGGCCGGGTCGACGAGGGGAGGATCCTCGACCTGGAAAACAGGAGTGTGCGGGGCCTGGGCGCGCACGCCGTCGGTGAGGCGGGGGCAGACGGTGATGGCCGCCGCCGCGTGACGGAAGGCGTGGGCTTCGAGCGCACGCGCCAGGCGCGGGAGGATCCCGCCCCGCGCGAGGGGAGAGTGAGAGAGCTGCGCGGGGATCGAGGAGTCCACGTCCGCCACCAGGGGGAGCCGGAACAGCCGCGCGAAGGGCGCGGCGAGGTGGGCGGCCTCCTCCACCGCGTGCACGACGTCGTAACGGCCGCGGGCCATCATCCACGCGGCCTCGGCCATGAACGGGAGGTCGAGGAGAAGCTTCGCCAGCGACGGGCCCGCCCTCACCCGTCCCACCGGCAGGCGCAGGCTGCGGCGATGGACGAGGCCGGGGACCTCGATCGCTTCGCCCTGGGGATACGTCAGCAGGTCTACGCGGTGGCCGAGGGCGACGAGGGCGCGGGCCATGGCCAGCACCGCGAGCGGCGTGCCCCGTACCTCGAAGAAAGGCTGCGGGGCCAGGAACAGGATGCGAAGGGGGTGCGCGCTAGGCCGTGGCGGCGCGTTGGTGGCGGCCGTCCTCGGCCTCCTCGTGATGGGTCAGGAATTTCTCCGCGTCGATGGCGGCCATGCATCCGCTGCCGGCGGCGGTCACCGCCTGCCGATAGCGATGGTCGGCGACGTCCCCCGCCGCGTAGACCCCGGGCACGTTGGTGGCGGTCGTCCCGTCGCGGGTGAGGAGGTAGCCGGCCTCGTCCATCTCGAGGACGCCGCGGAAGAGCGCCGTGTTGGGCTCGTGTCCGATGGCCATGAAGATGCCGCCGGTCGCGATCTCCTGGGACTTCCCCGTCTTGAGGTTCTTCACGACGGCGCCGGTCACGCCCCTGCCCTTCGCGCCCAGGATCTTCTCCACGACGGTGTCCCAGAGCCATGCGATCTTGGGGTTCTTGAACGCGCGGTCCTGCATGATCTTCGAGGCGCGCAGGGCGTCGCGACGGTGAACGACCGTGACCTTGGAGGCGAACTTGGTGAGGAAGGTCGCCTCTTCCATGGCGGTGTCGCCGCCGCCGACCACGAAGACGTCCTTGTTCTTGTAGAAGAAGCCGTCACAGGTGGCGCAGGCGGACACGCCGCCGATCCTGGTCCGGAAATCCAGCTCCTCGGGCAGCCCGAGCCAGCGCGCCCGCGCGCCGGTGGCGACGATGAGCGTTTCCGCCCGCACTTCTCCCTCGTCCAGGGTGAGCGTGAAGGGACGGCGCGAGAGCTCCACCTTGCGGGCGGCCCCGGGAGTGAACTCGCTGCCGAACCGCGCGGCCTGGCGGCGGAAGCGGTCCATCAGCTCCGGGCCGAGGATGCCTTCGGGGAAGCCGGGATAATTGTCGACGTCCGTGGTCAGCATGAGCTGGCCGCCGGGCACGTCGGTGGGGTCCTCACCGGCCCCTCCCTCGACGACCAGCGGCTCGAGATTGGCGCGCGAGGCGTAAAGAGCCGCGGTCAGCCCCGCCGGCCCCGAGCCCAGGATCACGACCCGGTACCGAGTCTTCTTCATGGACGAGTCCCTCCGGCCGCCACGGCCGGCAAGACAGTATAACCGGCGCGCGCGGAAGCCTTGACAGCCCACGCGGCCGCAGATACGGTCTGGCCATGCCCACCGCCGCTCGCATCGACGTGCTGCTGTCCATCCTCAACGCCACCGACGTGGGCACGCTGGACAGCGTGGCCGACAAGTTACGCCAGGTCCAGGAGGAGCTGCGGGATCTCGACCGGCCCGAGCTGGCGGAGCGCGCGGGAGAGGCGGTCGCGGCGCTGCGGCGGGGCGACCTCCTGGAGTTCAAGCGGGCGCGGGCGTTCCTGCAGTCGAAGATCGGCCACCTGCGGTAGCGAGCCCGCGCGGTCAGGAGCATGCCCACCCGGCCCGAACTCGCCCGGGTGCTCGACGCTCTCGAGAAGTTCCACGGAAGGCCCGACCCTCCACCGACCACCGATCCGCTGGAGCTGGTGCTGTGGGAGAACGTCGCCTACCTGGCCGACGACCGGCGGCGCGCAGACGCCTTCCGGGCCCTCAAGAAGCGCGTAGGCACGCGTCCCGAGCAGATCCTTTCCGCCCGCGGCGACCTGCTCCTCGAGATCACCGGGGGCATCGTGCCCGGCAACTCGCTGGAGAAGCTGCGGCGGACGGCGGCGATCGCGCTCGAGCAGTTCCGGGGAAGCCTGAAGGCGACCGTGAAGCTCCCCCTGCCCGAGGCTCGCAAGGCGCTCATGAAGTTCCCGAGCATCGGCGCGCCGGGGGCGGACAAGATCCTTCTGCTGAGCCGCAGCCATCCGGTCTTCGCGCTCGACTCCAACGGGCTGCGGGTGCTGCTCCGTCTCGGTCATGGCCGCGAGGCGAAGAGCTACGCGGCCACGTACCGTTCAGTGCAGGAGGCGATTGCACCCCACCTCGAGCCCGACTGCGACCGCTTCATCCGCGCGCACCTGTTGCTGCGCCGTCACGGCCAGACGCTCTGCCGGCGCAACCGGCCCCGCTGCGAGGTGTGCCCCGTGGCGAAGCTATGCGTTTACTACCGCACGGCCAGGAGAAGCGCATGAGCATTGACCTGCCGCCCGGTCCGGCATAAGGTGCGGCCCAACGAACCACATTGAGCCGGGACGAGTGAGCGAGCGGGAGGAATGTCATGGAACGCTACCTGGGACGTTACTCCGAGGTCATCTACTGCCTGATGCGCCTGATGGTGGGGCTGGCCTTCGCCGAGCACGGAGCACAGAAGGTCCTCGGTCTGCTCGGGGGCCAGAAGATGCCCCTCGGCTCGCTCCCGGGCGTGGCCGGGATCATCGAGCTGGTGGGCGGGCTGCTGATCGCGATCGGCCTCGCCGCGGGGTGGGCGGCCTTCATCGCTTCGGGCGAGATGGCGGTCGCGTATTTCATGGTCCATGCCCGCGGCGGGTTCTGGCCGGTCGTCAACAAGGGCGAGCTGGCCGTGGCCTACTGCTTCATCTTCCTGTACATCGCTTCCCGCGGCTCGGGCCGCTACAGCCTCGAAGCGGCCATCCGCAAACCGAAACGCTAGCTTTGCCTTTCAACGGAGAGGGAATTCATCGAGCAAGGGGGCGCTAGCGGCGCGCCCCCTTGAACCCCCGCTCGCTGCGCGGGAGTGAATCCCGCTTCGCTCGCAGCCGTGACAGATTGCGCTACTGAATGGTTCCGGAGAACGGCTGCGTCACGCGAACGGGGGCGGGGGAGGCGTGATGGTGGAACATGCGCCACCCCTCGGGCGTGCGGCGGAACAGGTTGGTGGCTTGCGCGACCGCCACTCCCACGTCGCTGTCGCGGGAGGCGGTGATGTTCTCGGCGCAGGCCACCATTCCCACTTCGCCGAACACGTGGATATTGCACTCGGTGGGGGTCACGCGCATCCAGCCGGTGCTGGCGAAGATCTGCTCGAGTGACTCGCGGACGTGCTCCCAGCCCACGAGCACGTCCCACCCCGGATGGATGCAGCGGACCCAGGGCTCGTGGAGCCACAGCCGCTGCATCTGCTCGAGGTCCAACTCCTCGAGCGCCTTGTAGAAGCGCTCGTTCACCGCCCTCAGCTCCTCCACCTCGCTCATGAATTCATTCTAGCCCGCGAGCCGCCGCCGCGGGCCCGTCGATGTGCGGCGGTAGAATCGGCCATGGCCGCTCCCCATCCCGCCGCCGTCTCCGACGTCCTCCCCGTCCGCCATTCCTGGATCGCGAACCGGGAGGTGGAGGGCCGAGCCGGCCTGCGCCCGGTGATGAATCCGGCCACGGGGGCGGCGTTCGCGCGGACGAGCCTGCTCGACGCCGAGCAGGCGGCGGCCGCCATCACGGCCGCGCGGACCGCGTTCCCGACCTGGCGGGCGCTTTCCTTCCGGGAGCGGGCCCGGGTGCTGCGGGCCGCGGGCGAAGTGGTGCTGCGGCGTGCGGACGAGATCGCGCGTCTCATCGAGCGGGAGCAGGGCAAGCCGGCCGTCGAAGCGCACCTGGTCGAAGTGTTCCCGGCCCTCGAGGCGCTCAAGCACCTTGCGCTCCACGCCGAGGACCTCTTGTCGGAGCAGCCGGCGGAACCGCAGGTCCTGCTCTTCGCGCACAAGGACTCGCGCATCCGCTACGAGCCGTTCGGGGTGGTGCTGGCCGTCACGCCCTGGAACTACCCGTTCGGGATCTCGCTCTCCGGGGTGGCGACGGCCCTGGCCGCGGGCAACACGGTGGTCCTCAAGCCGGCGCCGGCCACGACGCTCGTCGGCCTCTCGATCGCCGAGGTATTCCGCGAGGCGGGCGTCCCCGACGGCGCCGTCAACGTGGTCGCGGTCGACGACGCGCTGGCTCCCGGCCTCGTGGAGGATCCCCGCGTCGACAAGATCGTCTTCACGGGGAGCGCGGCCACCGGCCGCCGCGTGATGGTCTCGGCGGCGAGGAACCTCACCCCGGTGGTACTGGAGCTGGGAGGCAAGGATCCGGCGGTGGTGTGCCGCGACGCCGACCTCGACCGCGCCGCGCGCGGCATCGTGTGGGGCGCCTTCGTCAACGCCGGCCAGACCTGCGCCTCCGTGGAGCGCGTCTACGTGGAAGCCGAGGTCGCGGACGCCTTTCTCCGACGGGTGGTGGAGGGGACGCGATCGCTGAGGGTGGGAGACCCCGCGGCGGGTGACGTGGAGATCGGGGCCCTCACCCTGGAGCGCCAGCGCAAGATCGTGGAAGAGCACGTCGCCGACGCGGTGGCAAAGGGCGCCCATGTCCTGACCGGCGGCAAACCGGCGGCCGGACCCGGGTGGTTCTACCCGCCCACCGTCATCTCCGGCGTCGACCACACGATGCGCGTGATGCGGGAGGAGACCTTCGGCCCGGTGCTCCCCGTGATGGCGGTCCCGTCGCTCGATGACGCGATCCGCCTCGCCAACGACAGCGACTACGGCCTCACCGCGAGCGGTTGGACGCGAGACCGCGCGACCGCCCGCCGGCTGGAGCGCGAGCTTCAAGCGGGAGTCGTGACCATCAACGATTGCGTCTACACCTTTGGCGAGCCGTCCGCCCCCTGGGGCGGCTTCAAGAAGAGCGGCCTCGGGCGCGCCCACGGGCTCGCGGGCCTGCGGGAGATGGCCCAGGTCAAGTACGTCGCCCGCGACGACGGGTCGGCGCCGATGCTGTGGTGGTTCCCGTATGGAGCGGAGCTGCGCCGCTTGCTGCCTTCCGCGGCGCGCGCCCTCCACGCCCGCTCCCTGGGGGCGCGGCTGGGGAACGCCCTTCGGCTGGTCGGCTCCTCCCGCTTCCGGCGCCGCGGCCGCCTGGCCTCGATCCTGAAGCGCGTCGACCGCCTTTTTTAGGCGGACAATGGGCGCATGCCCGTAGCCGGCTCCCAGCTGTCGGCCACCAAGCGGCCGAAGTGGCATTACATCACCGTGGGCGTCCTCCTCATCGTGGTGGCGGTGACGCTCACCGTGGCCTGGCAGATCATGGGCGTCTCCGACGCGTCACGGGCCAAGGAGATGTCGACCCTGCGCTGGGTCGTCTACTTCCTGGGCACCGTCCTCTTCCTCCTCCTCATCGGGGGACTCGTCGTCATCGTGACCCTGCTCGTGCGCGAGGTGCGGCTCAACGAGCGGCAGTCCAACTTCGTGAGCGCGGTGACGCACGAGCTGAAGACCCCCGTCGCGTCCCTCAAGCTCTACCTCGACACGCTCCAGATGCGTGATCTCCCCGAGAGCCGTCGGATCGACTTCTACCGGACCATGCGCGAGGACCTCGACCGCCTGAACTCCACCATCAACAACGTGCTGAACGCGGCCATGTACACCGATCGGCCCGTCGTGGATCCCCAGCCCCTGGACCTGGCCCGGCTCGTGCGGCGCGCGATGGACCTCACCCGCACCCGCCACCAGCTCCCGCGGGAGAGCTTCGCCTACGTCGGACCCGAGACGCTGCGGCTGCGCGGCGACGCCCAGGCCCTGGAGACGGCCGTGCTGAACCTGCTCGACAACGCGGTGAAGTACTCGAGGGAGAAGGTCGAGGTGGAGGTGGAGATCGGCACCGACGGGGATGGCCAGGCCCATCTGCGCGTGAAGGACCACGGCATCGGCATGAGCCGGGCCCACCTCCGCTTCATCTTCAATCGCTTCTACCGCATCGGGGCCGAGGTGCGGCGCAGCCACACCGGCACCGGCCTCGGGCTCTTCATCGTGAAGGCGGTCGTCAAGGGACACAAGGGAACGGTGACGGCCGAGAGCCCGGGGCCGGACCGCGGGTCCACCTTCACGGTGACCCTTCCGGGAGTCATCGAGACCACCGCGGAATCGGGAGCGCCGGACGAGGAGGTGGCGGGTTGACGACGCGCATCCTCATCGTGGAGGACGAGGCGCATCTCGCGGCGGGGATCCGGTTCAACCTCGAGGCCGAAGGGTACGACGCCGAGGTGGAGGCCGACGGCGCCCGGGCGCTCTCCCGGCTCGCGGCCGCCGATCCCGTCCCCCCCTTCGACCTGGTGATCCTCGACGTGATGCTGCCGGGCGTCGACGGGTTCGCGGTCGCCGACGCGATGCGCCAGGCCGGCAACTTCACGCCCGTGCTGATGCTGACCGCGAAGAGCCTGGCCGAGGACGTCGTGCACGGGCTGGAGGCGGGCGCCGACGACTATCTCGCCAAGCCCTTCGACCTCTCCGTGCTGCTCGCGCGCGTGCGCGGGTTGCTTCGCCGGCGGGACTGGGCGCGCGGCGATCCGGATGCCCTCGCCACCGCGCGCGTCGGCGATGCGGAGGTCGACTTCCGCACCTTCGAGGTGCGGGTGAGGGGCCAGACGTTCCGCCTCACCCTGCTCGAGGCGATGCTGCTGAAGCTCCTCGTCCAGAACGCGGGCAAGATCGTCAGCAAGGGCGAGATCCTGCAGAAGGTGTGGAACCTCAGCCCCGACACCGAGACGAGGGCGGTCGACAACTTCGTGGTCCGGCTGCGACGATATCTCGAGGCGGATCCCCGCACGCCGAAGCT
>QHVJ01000460.1 GCA_003222275.1 Acidobacteriota bacterium
TCTCGACGGACTTGGTCACGGACGCGTACGTGCGCGCCGAGCTGAACAGGGGAAAGACCTGGGCACGGTCGCGCGGGTGGCCGAGCGGCAGGAGCAGCATCGGCGTGGAATCGGAGTATGCGGTGGCCACGCCGGGGAAGGCGTTCTCGGCCCCGGGGCCGTACTGCATGCAGAAGACCGCGAGCGTCTTGCCGTTCTTCACGCGCGCATAGCCGTCGGCGATGCCGACGCCCACGCGTTCCTGGCGGCAGAGCACGGGCCGGATGTCAGCCTTGGCCGCGGCCTCGATCACCGCGGTCGTCGGATAGGCGCTCAGGAATTCCGTGCCCTCGATCTTGAGAATGCGGGCGATGGCATCGACGACTTTCACGGTTGCGCGCTCCTCTAGCCTTTGGGCTCTGCGATGAACACCGGGATCCGTCGCGTGGTCTTCGCCTGGTATTCCTCGTACGGCGGATACGCCGCGACGGCGAGCTTCCATAGCCGCGCCCGCTCGGCCTCGTCCTTGACCTCGCGGACCCGCATCGTCTGGACGGTGGTGTGGTCGCGAAGCTCCACGGCGGGGTTGGCGCGCAGGTTGTAGACCCAGACCGGGTGCTTCGGCGCTCCTCCCAGCGAGCCGACGAGGACGTAGCTGGTGCCGTCCTTGACGCGCATCAGCGGCGTCTTGCGAATCGCGCCCGTCTTGTTGCCGGTGTGGGTCACGATGATCACCGGCAGCCCGGTGTCGCGAAGCGTGGTACCTTCCTTCCCGCCACTGCCCTCGTAGAGCTCGACCTGCTCGCGCACCCACTGCCTGGGGCTTGGGATGTAGTTCGCCACGGTGATCTCCTCTCCGATTTCTTTGTTGCCGGACTCGTGATACACCGCCCGCGAAACCTCCGCAAGGCTATGGCGTATGGA
>QHVJ01000459.1 GCA_003222275.1 Acidobacteriota bacterium
AGGCCGCGTCGTCGGTGATCCCGGTGCCACCGCCGTGACGCCCGAGATGATCGATGTGCAGCTTCAGACCCGGGTGGCGCTCGGCGATCTTCGTCAGCGCCGCCATGTTCCCGCCGGCCAGGAGCCCGACGGGCAGCGCCGCCTTCTCGCACGCCGCCCAGAACCAGTCGACCGAGCCATCGGTCCACCACGCCTTCTGATGCGGCTGGTTGAAGGTGAACCGGAACCCGAGCATGCCCGGCCGCTCGCGCCAGCGCGCGACGATCGTCTCGCGATCCGGGCTCTGGAGATCGAAGTGCCCGAGGATGCAGAATGTGTCGGGGTGCCGCCGCGCCGCCTCGACGGCGAGCACGTTGACCGCTTCGCCGAGCGCGCTGGGCGGATGGATCACCGCGCAGTCGACTCCGGCCGAGGCCATCTCCGCCAGCGCATCATCGACGGAATAGGTCGGGATCTGGCGATGGTGCGCGCTCATCTTGCCGTTCTGCCAGAGGTGGATCTGAGAATCGACGATCAGCATGGGGTCCTCCAGTCAGTGGGGGCGCATGAGCATCGCGATCACTCGCGGTGCGTCGGCTGGTTGCAGTCCATGGGACGGCTGCATCTGCACGAGATGGCTGCGTAGCTCGCCGATGCGACGTGATCGTCGATGATCACGTAGCCGTCCACGGCATGCTCCGCGAGCCAGGCGGCGATCTCCTCTCCCCGGTCGGCGCCGGGCGTGCCGGTCCGGGTCGTGTCGACAACGCTGCCCGTGAACCCCTGCGCTTCCAGCATCTCTTGCAGCTCGGCGACGGTCTTGCCGTACCGCCAGGTGGACGAGACTATGACGTCGGCTTGGCCGCGCGCCACGATCTCGTTCAGCACCTGAATGCACGCTGGGTCCAGATCGCCGTAGCGATCCCAGCTGCGGATCGGGGCCAGCACACCGTCGATGTCGAGAAAGATCGCCCGTCGCGTCGCCGTGCTGCTTCTACCGCAACGCGCCGCGATTGGAGAAGCGCGTCTCCTGGCTCGTGATGAACTCGAGCAGCGCCGCCTGGCCGCTCTCGGTGGCCTTTCGCGCTCGGGCGAACGCGCCGGCGATGTCCTCGGGCCGCTCGACCCGCTCGCTCCAGCCGCCCATGGCGCGCCCCAGATCCGCGTAGCGCCCGCCGATGTCACGGGCGCCGTACTTGTCGTGCGAGACGACGAGGTGCGGGATCTCGATGGCCATGGCCGAGTTGTTGAGCACGACGGTGAGAATCGGGATCCCGCAGCGCACGGCCGTCTCGAAATCGAGCCCGGTCATGCCGAAGGCGGCGTCGCCCATGAAGTTGACGCAGAGCTTGTCGGGAGCGGCGAGCTTGGCACCGATGATGAGGCCGAGCCCGGTGCCGAGCGCGTGCGACTTGCCCCAGCCGAGATAGCTGCGCGGCGGGACGGCCCGGTAGAAGGGCAGGAGCTGGTCGCGCGGACTCCCCGAGTCGTGAGTGACGATGGCGTCGCGCGGGTCGACCGTGCGCATGAACTCGGCGATGACCCGATAGGGATTGATCGGGACCTCCGACGAGCCGAGCGTCGGCGTCCATTCCGCGAGCCATGCCGCGCGCACGCGCTCGAGCTCGGCGCGCACGCTCTCCCGTCCGGTGGGGCGGCCTCCCTGGGCCTTGACGGCCTCGATGAACTGTCGCAGCACGAGTCGCGCGTCCCCCAGGAGCGGGTAGTCGGCAGCGTAGTTCTTGTTGAGGTCGCGCTCGTCATTGGTGGCGTGGATGAGCGTCTTGCCGGCCGGGATGCTGGCCGCCATCCCGTGGCGGGTGAAGCTACATCCGACGCCGAAGACCACGTCGGCCTCGCGGAG
>QHVJ01000461.1 GCA_003222275.1 Acidobacteriota bacterium
AAGCGGCACCCGGCCGAGATGGCGCGCCGGAGGTCGCACGGTTCCTGTCGTCGCTCGCCGTGGACGGTCACGTCGCCGCGTCCACCCAAAACCAGGCGCTGAGCGCACTGCTCTTCCTGTACCCGCAGCCTGCAGCACTCGAGTACGCGAAGACCCGCGCCGTAGAGCAGGCACGCCATGAGCCGCGCCGGCCCATCGAGCCGCCCGAGCGCCGCGCGCACCTCGTCACGCGTGAGGACGACTGGCAGCCGCTCGGGCCGCCGGGCGCGCACGACCTCGTCCAGCCACGGCAGCTCCACGCCCAGCAAAGG
>QHVJ01000462.1 GCA_003222275.1 Acidobacteriota bacterium
TATGAACGTAGCGAGGGCCGGAAACAGATCGGTCGTGATCACCGTGACGCGGCCGCTCGACCCCCGGTCGTCGAGGGCCCTCATGACCGGGACGGAGTTGGCCGTGCTGACGTAGACGCCGGCCGCATCCGGCGCCGATGCCAGCACCTCTCGGCACTTCCGATAGGCCTCCGTCTCGTCGTCGTGCGCCTCCACGACCGCGGCGATCTCGAGACCCGGCCACGTCTCGCCGATCGTCTTCCGGAACCCCTGCAGCTTCTGGGCATGGTCGATGGTGTTCAACTGCCCCGTCACCACGACCAGTCGGCCTCTCCCTCCGAGGAAACGACCCACCAGCTCACCCACCAGCGCGCCGCTGACGGCCGAGTCGACGCAGACGGTGGCGAGGTGCGGTGCCTTGGGCGCATCGGTATTCACGCAGACCACGGGTATGCCTTGCCCCGCCGCCCTGCGCATCAGCGGAGCCAGATCCTCCGCGCGCCCGGGCGCGATCACCAACCCCTGGACTTCGTCTTTCAGCGCCTCCTCGAGGGCTTCGGCCTCTCCCTCCCCCAGGCGCGGATAGGAGCGATGAACGATCCTTACGCCGTTGTTCTCGAAGGATCGTCTTCGGCTTGATGCCCCGCCGGTCGTGCAGGGCCCGGTCCACCGTCCCGATGGAGACGCCGAGCGCCTGGGCGATCTCGCGGATTCCCGCCGGTCGCTTTCGCGAGCGCGACCCGCCCGGACGACGCATGCGGACTCCTCTCACGAAAAAATCCCTTGACAGCTTGACGGTGCGGTGATTATGTTTCCGTTAACCTACACGGTCAAGACGGTACCGTACACGCTCCGAGATGAACTCGGCCGCGAAGAATCGCGTTGGCGACGATCGGCCGCCCGCGGGGGGTCGGCTGGACAGGAGGGAACATGTGGCGATCATCGGCGGTCTTGTTGCTCTCCGTGGCGCTGGGGCTGCTCGCAAGCACCTCCGCGCTGGCCCAGTTCAGCAGCAGCGTCCAGGGGGTGGTGCAAGACCAGAGTGGCGCGGTCGTGCCGGGGGCGTCGATCACGTTGCGCCACCTCGACACCCAGGTCACGTCGACCACGAAGACCAACGCCGCCGGCGTGTACCGATTCAGCAGCCTGGCTCCGGGCCGCTACGAGATCGTCGCCGAGGCTTCCGGCTTTCAACCGGTGAAGTCGGAGCTCCGCCTCGAGACGGCCCAGAGCGCGGGCGTCAACCTCACGCTGTCGGTGGCGGGAGCCGCGGAGCAGGTGTCCGTCACGGGCGAAGCCACCGTGTTCAACCCGGCCGAGACCCGCATCCAGACCACGATCCGCAACGAGACGCTGCAGGACCTGCCGCTGCAGGGACGCAACTTCCTGGGGCTGGTCGCCCTCGCGCCCGGCATCACCGGGCGGGGCGCGACCGGCGGGGGCGCGCCCGCGGACGCGCCCGACAACTTCTCGACGGAGAAGACGGTGGAGGCCAGCGGGAACGGCCGCAACTACAGCGGAAACCTGTTCACCCTCGACGGCCTCAACGTCACGAGCAACATCCTCCAGGGTGTCGCCAACCTTTCGCCGAACCCCGACTCGGTGCAGGAGATCTCGGTCCAGACCAACACCTTCGGCGTGGAGAACGGGCGGGGCAGCTCGGTCCAGGTGGCCATCACGACCAAGTCGGGCACCAACGAGTTCCGGGGCACCGCCAGCTACTTCTTCACCAACCAGGGCCTCCGCGCGAAGACGTTCTTCACCAAGAGCTACGAGCCGTTCAGCCGGAACGACATGTCCGCGACGTTCGGCGGGCCGGTCCGGAAGAACAAGACCTTCGTCTTCGGGTCGGTCCAGGTGCTCCGCTCGCGCGTGTCGCAGGCCACCTCCGTCATCACCTTCGAGACCCCGGAGTTCGTGGACTTCGCGAAGCGCAATTTCCCGAACTCGGTCGGCACCAAGATCCTGACCGACTACCCGATGGCCAACGTGCAGACGACCGGAGTCGCCCAGACCGCGCGGCAGATCTTCGGCAGCGACTGCGGCACGCCGGCGGCGGGCAACATCCCCTGCGACCTGCCCATGGTCGCGGAAGGCCGGTTCAAGCCGAGCCCGTTCCGCAACGCCATCCAGTACAGCTTCCGCGCCGACCACTACATGCGCGACAACCGGGAGCGCCTGTACTTCAACTTCTACAAGGTGGACCTGGACACGGAGCAGATCGGCCGCCGCCAGGGCTTCTACGGGGTGGACAACAACAACACCGGCGCCTACCAGGCGGGCTGGACCCACATCTTCTCGCCGAAGCTCCTGAACGAGCTCACGTACGGGCAGATCCGGGTGCAGGGAAGCGTCGGCGACTCGCCGGGCATCCCGTTCCGGATCCCGGACATCAACATCGCGTACCAGAACACGGGCGTAAACGCCGGCTGGGGACCGGCCACCTTCATCCAGCACAACTACAACTGGCGGGACGTGGTGACCTGGGTCCGCGGATCCCACTCCTTGAAGATGGGCGGGGAATTCTGGAAGGGCGACGATGACGCCCGCTTCCGTGCGCCCTACGAGCGGCCGAGCTTCCAGTTCAACAACCTGCTCGACCTGGTGCGCGATCGCCCGTATCAGCAGAGCGGCGTCAACTACGACCCGATCACCGGGAAGGTCGCGAACGGCGCGTATCGGCACCTGCTCAACACCCTGGGCGCTTTCGTGCAGGACGAGTGGAAGGCGCGCCCGAACCTCACGCTGACCCTCGGCCTGCGCTGGGACGACTACGGCAATCCCCACCCCGACAGCAACACCCGGATGGGAAACGTTTTCCGGGGGACCGGGACGTCGCTGAACGAGCAGTTCGCCAACGCCGTGGTGAAGCAGGTGGACGCCGTCTATGCCGGCCGCCTTAACAAGAACTTCAGCCCGCGGGTCGGGGCGGCGTGGTCGCCGGGCGCGCGCTCCGAGTGGCTGGTGCGCGGCGGCGTCGGCCTGTATCACAACTGGATTCCGCTCGGCGAGGCCAATCGGGTCCGGCAGAACCTGCCGGGGCTGGTCACGCCTACGTTCCGCATCGGCGATCCGATCCAGCCGATCCTCTCGATCGGCACCAGCGATCGTCCCCCGTTCGGGTTCAACTATCCCGTGATCCCCGCGGGGCAGCTCGACGCGCGCGGGGGCATCGTGGGCGCCCGGCCCGGGGCCGGCGGCATCGACCGGGACATCAAGGCGGACAGCACGCTCATCTACAACCTCGGCTTCGAGCGGCAGTTCCCGAAAGGTATCGTGGGCGGCGTCGCCTACAGCGGCTCCTACACCTGGAATGGCCTGTTCGGGTCCGACTTCAACCGCTTCCCCGGCGACCTGCTCGACGGCCGGCTCGACCGGCTCAACCCGAGCTTCGGCACGATCTACTACGAGCTCAACGCACAAAAGATCTACTACAACGCGCTGTTGTTCTCGGTGCGGCAGGTGGGAGCACGCAGCAGCTTCCAGGCGACCTACACCTTGTCGAAGGTGGAGGACTACGGCCAGGCGGGCACCCGCGTCAACCGCGATCCCGGATACGCCACCCCGACCCAGTACGACCTGTCGCAGTATCGGGCGGCGGCGGACTGGGACGCGCGGCAC
>QHVJ01000468.1 GCA_003222275.1 Acidobacteriota bacterium
AGCTCGTCCGAGGAGCTGATCTCGGACGGGAGCATGTCGTTGACCTCCTCGTAGAGGAGGTAACCCTTCTCCTTGCCCATGGTGATGAGCTGCCGGACCTCGTCGTACTTTTCCTCAATCGACAGAGCCAATCGCTACTTCCTTTCCGGCGTCCCCGCAGGGACACCCCATCACACTTAGACGCGGCCGCACCCGAAACGTTACCGTCACAGGCCCGCCATCTGACGCTTGAGCTGCAGCTTCTCCTCCAGCAGCGCCTCCAGGTCGGGCCCCGACGCCCGCCCCAGGTCGCGCTGGATCTCGGCCATCCGCGCCTTCAGCGGACGGCACTTCAGCTCGCGCGCGCAGTCTCCCGGCGTCACCCCCGTCGTGGGGGGGCCGTCGACCGCGATCTCCCTCAACATCCGGCGGGATTCCTCGCCCACCGTGTCCGCCAGCGCCTCGGGCGTCACCGCCCGTCCGCCGGCGGCAAGGCCCTTGGCCGCCCGCAGCACCTCCTCCGAGCGCAGCCCCTGCAGGTCCACATCGTGCAGCATGTCGAGCGCGTCCTCGACCCCCGCGCGCCCCTCGAGCATCAGGGCGAGGAGCCACTTCTCCGCGGGCAGCAGACCGGTCCGGGCCTGGGCGGGGGCTTCGTGGGCGGGACTCGCGGGCACGTGCACGGAAGACCGCTTGGCGGCGATCGCCCGGCGCAACTCCTGCTCGGCCGCCCGCTCGTCGAGGCCGCCCGAGGCCACGATCAGCGGAAGCCACGCGGCCCGTTCCACCGCGCTCTCGATCCGGAGGAGCGCCGGCAGCAGCGTGTTGAAATACGCCGCCTTGCCCTGCGGGGTTCCCACTTCGTGCTCGCCGGCGGCGCGCCGCACGAGCCACTCCATGTAGACGGGCGCCGCGGTGAGCCGCTGCCGATACGCATCCGCCCCCGCCGTCTTCAAATAGCTGTCCGGATCCTCACCCGCCGGCAGCTCCACCACCCGTACCTGCAGCGACTCTTCGAGGAGCGCCTCGGCGCTCCGCGTCGAGGCCTTCTGGCCGGCCTCGTCCTGGTCGAAGTTCATCACGACGTTCTCGGTGAACCGCCGCAGCAGCCGCGCGTGGTTCGTGGTGAGCGCGGTGCCGCAGGTCGCCGCCACCTCGGCGACACCGGCTTCGATGGCCCGGGCCACGTCGAGGTAGCCCTCGACGAGCACGATGCGCCCCTCGCGGCGGACCGCGTCCTTGGCCCAGCTCAGGCCGTAGAGCGTGCGGCCCTTCTGGTAGACGGGCGTCTCCGGCGAGTTCAAGTACTTGGGCTCGCTTCCGTCCAGGGCGCGGGCCCCGAAGGCGACCACCTTGCCGCCCTCGTTCAGGATCGGGAAGATCGCGCGGTTGCGGAAGCGGTCGTAATGCCCGCTCTTGTCCTGGCGCTCGAGGATCAGGCCGGCCTGGAGCAGCAGCGGCGGCGCGAACTTCTTGCGCAGGGCGCCGAGCAGGTCGTCCCAGGAGTCGGGTGAAGCCCCGGCCCGGATCCTCTCCAGCGTTTCCTTCTTGAAGCCGCGGCCGAGCAGGTACTCTCGCGCCCGCGTCCCCGGCGCCGTCCAGAAGTTGTGCGAGAAGTGCTGGGCGGCCGCTTCGAGCAGGGCCAGCATCTCCTCGCGCGCCTTGCGGTCGGGGCCGCCGTCGAACCGGTTCTCGGGGACGGTCACGCCGAAGCGGCGGGCGATCATCTCCACCGCTTCCGGGAACGCGACGCGCTCGTGGAGCATGGCGAACTTGAAGACGTCGCCGCCCTCGCCGCAGCCGAAGCAGTGGAAGAGCGGAGGCTCGGAGCGCACGTTGAACGACGGCGTCTTCTCCTGATGGAACGGGCACAGGCCCTTCCACGACGCGCCCGTCTTGCGCAGCGAGACGTGGTCGGAGATGTAGCGGACGATGTCCGCCGTCCGCCGTACCTCCTCCACGAAGCTATCGGGAAACGCCACGTTATTCCTTCAACTCGACTACGGTGACACCGCCGCGGCCCTCGGCGCCCAGACGGACGGCGGCCACGTGGGGATGGCCTTCCAGGAAGCCCGCGACGGCCTTGCGCAGCCGGCCCTCGCCGAAGCCGTGGATGACGCGCACCTCGTGGCGGTCCGCGAGCAGCGCCTCGTCGAGCGCCTTGTCCACCCGCGGCAGCGCCTCGTCGACCGTCAGGCCCACCAGGTTCACCTCGGAGGAGCCCGCTCCGGCCGCCCGGTCCGGGGCGACGGTGCTGATCTTCACCGCGCCGCGCGAGGGCGAGGGGCCCGCGACCCCGACCATCTCCGCCCGCGGCACGCGCAAACGCTTGCCGCCGACTGCCAGCTCGACCTCATCGCCGTTGAGGCTCAGGACCTCGCCGACCACACCCAGGTTCGGCACCCGTGCGCGGCCGCCGACGGCCAGGGCCGCGGCCGCCGGCTCCGGCTCCGGCGCCAGGCCGAGCTCGGGAGCACTCAGCGCTTCCGTCTGCGCGGCGCGAATGTCCGCGAGCGCCTCGGTGCGGGCCTTCGTGCCCGCGGTGGTGGCCGCGCGCTTGCTCGTCTCGATCTTCTGGACGGCCTTCTGGATCGCGTCGGCCGCGCGCCGGGCCGCTTCCTCGCCCCGCTTCATCAGCTCGCGCCGGAAAGCCTCCAGCTCGGAGCGCTTGCGCCGCTCGGTCTCGAACTGCGTCGCGCGCAACTCCTCGCGGGCGGCGTCCACGGCGCGCCGTTCCTCGTCGATGCGGGCCGAGTCTTGGCGCAGCTTCTCTTCGCCCTCCTCCAGCTTCTTGAGGAGCGCCTCGGCCTGGGCTTCCTTGCGGTCGAGGCGCGTCCGCGCGTCCTTGACGACGGCCGCGGGCAGGCCGAGCCTCTCGGCCATCTCGAGCGCGAGGCTGCGTCCCGCGATCCCGAGCGCGAGCCGGTAGGTCGGCTCGTAGGTCTGCGGGTCGTAGCCGAAGGACGCGCACGCCACCCCCGGCGTCGACTGCGCGTAGGCCTTCATCAGCCCGTGGTGCGTCGTGGCCATCACCGTCGCGCCGCGCGCGCGGAAGTGGTCGACGATCGCGACGCCGAGCGCTCCCCCCTCGGTCGGGTCGGTGCCCGCTCCCACCTCGTCGAGGAGCACGAGAGCAGGACGATCCAGCTCGCGCGTCATCTCCACGATGGACGCCAGGTGCGCGGAGAAGGTCGACAGGTCGGCCGCGATCGACTGCTCGTCGCCGATATCGGCGTAGATCTTCCGGAAGACCGGGAGCCGGCTCCCGGTCGCGGCGGGGACGTGGAGGCCGCACTGCGCCATGAGGCTCAGGAGACCTACGGTCTTGAGGGCCACCGTCTTCCCGCCCGTGTTGGGCCCGCTGATCACGAGCACACTGTCGCTTCCCCCGATGCGCAGGGTCACCGGCACAGGGTCGCGGCTGGATCGGCGCGGGATGCCGAGGCGCTCGCTCAGAGCCGGGATGAGGAGCGGATGGCGAGCGTCTTTGAGTTCGAGCAGGGGGGCGCTGCGTCGCGCCCTCCCGGACCCCCCCGCGCTCGCGTCGGAAGTGAATCCCGCCGCTCGCGCAGCTTCTGTCTCTAGCTCGCCTTCTTCCGAGATGATTGGCTCGGTTGCGCCCATGTCCTTCCCCGCGAGCGCCATGGCCTGCACGGCGTCGAGCTCGCCGAGGATGTCGGCCGCGCGCGACAGCTCGTCGGCCCGCTCGCCGACCCGCGAGGTCAGCTCGCCCAGGATCCGCACGACCTCGCGCCGCTCCTCGTCCTGCAGCGACACGATGTCGTTGTTCAGCTCCACCGCCGGCATCGGCTCCACGAACAGGCTCGCTCCGGAGCCCGAGCCGCCGTGGATGATCCCCGGGATCGCCCCGCGGTGCTCCG
>QHVJ01000469.1 GCA_003222275.1 Acidobacteriota bacterium
TGATGGCGAACCCGTCGCCGACCTTCGCCAGAGTCACGGTCGCGCGCGTGTGAATCTGCGTCGGCGCGAAGCCCGCACGCGAAAGCTGGGCGGTCAGCGCCATCGTGAAGCAGCCGGCATGGGCGGCGCCAATGAGCTCTTCGGGATTCGTGGCGGAGTCACCGTCTTCGAACCGGGACTTGAACGAGTACGGTCCCTGAAAGGCACCGCTGCCCACGGCGAGGCGTCCGCTGCCCTTGACCAGATCGCCTTTCCATTCTGCTTCGGCTGTGCGGCTTGGCATACGACCTCCTCGGTGCGTGCTCCCCTTGCATGAATGATGCGGGTTGGCTCTTCGTCGATTCAGTCGGACTCCGAGACCAGGAGCATGGCCATCGTGCGCTTCCGGTCCAGATACTGCTTGAACGCCGCGAGGGCGCCGGGTCGAATGAGCGCGAGGGTCTCGCGCTCACCGTCCGTGAGATCGAGGCCCGCGTGATGGGCCGCGAGTGATGGGTCGCTGAAGAACGCCGCGCGGAATTCGCAGTCCAGCACGAGCTTCCCGAGCGCCTGCTCCACGGCCTGCCGGCTCATCATCGACCTCCCCGGGTCCCCGCCTCATCCTGACCGGCCCACTCGGCATCCGTCAGGCTCCAGCCACCGCCGAGCGTCTTGTAGAGACGCACGTAGGCGAGGAGACGGTTCTGGCGAATCTGCGCCAGCGTGTTCTGGGCCGGGTAGAGCTGCTGCTGGGCTTCGAGCACTTCGAAGTAATTGGCCAACCCCTGCCGATAGCGATCGGTGGCGTGCTCGACGGCCTCCGCGAGCGCCTTCACGGCCGTGTCCTGTCCCGTCTCGGCGTCGGTGAGCTTGCCCAGCGCGGTGAGCGCGTCTGAGACCTCGCGGAGCGCGCCGAGGACCGCCTGCTCGTACTGAAGCCGGGCCTGCTCCCATTGCGCGATGGACGCGCGATAGGTCCCCAGGGTGCGGCCTGCGTTGAAGAGCGGTCCGCTGAACATGCCCGCCACCGCCCAGATCGTCGCCGACCCACCCGTGAGGGCCGAGACCTCGGGACTGGCCGTGCCGAACAGCGCCGTCAGGCTCAGCTTGGGGAAGAACTCTGCCTTGGCGACGCCGATCCGCGCGTTGGCGCTCACGAGCTGTTGCTCGGCCTGGCGGAGGTCGGGGCGCCGCTCGAGGAGCGTCGACGGCAACCCGGCCGGCACCGCCGGCACGACGGGCTGCTCGTACATCGGCTTACCGCGGAGAATCGGGCCGGGAGTCGTCCCCAGCAAGATGCTGATCTGGTTTTCCTTGGCGACGATGTCGCTCTCCAGCTGCGGGATGTTGGCCTGGGCCTCGCCGAGAGCGCCCTGGGCCCGGGACGTCTCGAGCTTCGAGGCGGCGCCCAGGTTGAAGCGATCCAGGAACAGATCGTAGGTGCGCTGGTAGGCGTCCGTGCTGTTCCGTGCGATCTGCAGGCGCACGTCGAGCGCCAGCAGCTCGAAGTAGGCCTGCGCCAGGTCGCTGACCAGCGTCAGCCAGACGCCGCGCCGGGCGTCCTCGGTGGCCAGGAAGGTCGCCCACGCCGCCTCGTTCGAGCGGCGGATGCGGCCCCAGATATCGACCTCCCACGATGCCGTGAGCGCGCCGTAATAGAAGTTGGTCGCGTTCGGCGCCGGTCCGCCGGGGCTTCCCGCGACGCCGGGTGTGATCTTGGACCTCGACACGCCGGCGCCGTAGTCGAGCGAAGGGTAGAGATCAGAGCGGGAGACCCGGAAATTCGCCCGCGCCTCCTGCACCCGCGCCGCGGCGATCCGGACGTCGTAGTTGTTGCGCAGCGCTTCCTGGATCAGCGTTTTCAAGATCGGATCCTGGAACACCTCCCACCACGGCGCGTCGGCCAGCGACGCCGCCTCCGCCATCGCCTGACCGCGGAACGTCTGGGGCTCGGCCACGGCGGGGCGCTTGTAGTTCGGTCCGATCGCGCAGCCGCCCAGGAGCGCGGCGGTGACGATGCCGACGGCGGTCCATCCGCGGGCGGAGCGCATTATTGACGCCTTCCCTCTGCCGGAGGGGCGTCGTCCGTTCCTCCGCGGATCGGAGCCAGCGCCACGTCAGGCAGCGCGGCCTTCTCGCGCTGTCGTCCGAAGCGCTCACTGACGTAGAACGTGACCGGGATGATGAAGATGGCGATGAGCGTCGCCGCCAGCATCCCCCCGATGACGGTCGTGCCCAGAATCTGTCGGGAGTTTGCGCCGGCGCCGGTCGAGATGACGAGGGGAAGAACGCCGAGGATGAAGGCGAAGGCGGTCATGAGGATCGGGCGTAGCCGGACGCGGGCGCCGGCGAGGGCCGCATCCACGAGCGAGGCGCCATGCTCGTATTCTTCCTTGGCGAACTCGACGATCAGAATGGCGTTCTTGGCGGCCAGGCCGATCACCATGACCAGGCCGATCTGGGAGAACACGTCCAGCTCGAGCCGGCCGAGCCAGAGCGCGCCGACAGCACCCAGGACGGCGATCGGCGTGCCGAGCAGGACGCCGAACGGCAGCGTCCAGCTCTCGTACTGGGCGGCCAGGAGCAGGAACACCACGAGCAGCGAGAAGCCGAAGACGGCGGTTGGCGGGATGCCTTGCTCCGCCACCTTCTCCTGGAACGACATCCCCGAGTAATCGAAGCCCATCTCGCGGGACATGGTTTGCGCGAAGACCTCCTCGAGCGCGCGCATGCCCTGTCGGGTGCTGAACCCGGGCGCGAGTATTCCGTTGATCTGCGCCGCCCGGTACTCGTTGAACCGCGTGGTGAACTCCGGGCCGTTGACCTGCCTCATGGTGACCAGCGTGGACAGCGGCACCGGCTGGCCGGCCGCGTTGCGCACGTAGAACTGACCGACGTTCTCGGCCTTGGTCCTGAACTCGCCCTCGGCCTGGACGTACACCTGCCAGACCCGTCCGTACTGGTTGAAGTAGTTCACGAAGGCGCCGCCCAGGAAGGCCTGCAGAGCCTGATAGACCGAGGCCAGGGTGATCCCTTGCTTGAGGACCTTGTCCCGATCGACCTCGGCGAAGAACTGCGGCGCGCTCGGCAGCAGGGTGGTGAAGAGCCGGGCGAACTCGGGTCG
>QHVJ01000128.1 GCA_003222275.1 Acidobacteriota bacterium
GCCCCGCCGTGCCCGCGGACCTGCAGAGGGTCCTGGAAGAGGTAGAGCAGTACGTCTCGCTGGGGTTCATCGACGATGCGAAGGAGGCGTTGCGCGAGGTGAGCGCCCGCCATCCGGGCCATCCCGCCATCCAGGCGCAGCTGGCGCAGCTCGGCCTCGACCTCACGGAGGAGCCGGAAGCGGGCGGCGCGCCGGCGGAGGAGTCGCTCGAGGACTCGCTCGGCGGGTTGGGCGCGGACGCCGCGGACCTGGTCTCCGAGCCCGCCGCCGAGGCTGCGCCCGACCTGTCCGCGGGCGACTCGGGCCTGGACCTGAGCGACGAGCTCGGCGAGCTGTTCGGGGCCCAGGCCGCGGTCGAAGAGGCTCCGGACGCCGGGGGCAGCACCGACCTCGGCGACGCCGGCCTCGCGGACATCTTCAAGGAGTTCAAGAAGGGGGTCGACAAGCAGCTCGGCAAGGAGGACTACGACACCCGCTACAATCTCGGCATCGCGTACAAGGAGATGGGCCTCCTCGACGAGGCCATCGCCGAGTTCCAGCTCGCGGCCAAGGACGAGGCCCGGCTCCTGGAGTGCAGCAGCATGCTCGGGATCTGCTTCATGGAGAAGGGCATGCCGAAGCTGGCCGTGAAGTGGTTCGAGAAGGGACTCCAGGCCCCGGGCCGCAACGAAGAGGAGTACGCGGGCCTGCGTTACGACCTCGCGATGGCCTACGAAGCGGACGGGGAGATGAAAAAGGCCCTCAGCCTGTTCACCGACCTCTACGGCCAGGACGCGAACTTCCGCGACGTGGCGGCCAAGGTGCGGGAGCTGCGCGGCGCCGTGGGCTAAGGACCGGGTCTCTGGCCGCGCTCCGGTGGCCGTCTTCCTCTCCGTGCTGAGCACGTTCCTCGTCGGCCTCATCCTCGCCATCGCTCCGTGGACGTCGCTCTGGGACGCGAACTACCTCCTGAACCCCTATCCCGTCCTGCGCGCGGTGTTGCTCAGCGCCTTCACGCGCGGCACGGTGAGCGGCCTCGGTCTCGTGAACATCGTCCTCGCCCTCCACGAGGCCCGCCAGCACTTCGTGACCGATGGCGACGGCGCCTGAGCCGTCGCTCACGCTCGTGAGCGACCGGCAGCGCCTGGCCGGGGGCGACCTCCCCGCCCTGGCCGCGGCCGCGGCCGCCGCCGGTGTCGACTGGATCCAGATTCGCGAGAAGGACCTGCCCGATGCGGCGCTGGTCCGCCTGGCTCGCGCCGTGATGGAAGCGGTCGCGCGCACGCGCACCCGGGTCCTCGTGAACGGCCGTCCCGACGTGGCGAAGCTCGCGGGTGTGCACGGCGTGCAGCTTCCGGAGGCGGGCCTGCCGGTGGCGGAGGTGAGGCGCTGCTTCCCGGGGTTGACCCTGGGAGCGTCCTGCCACTCGCTCGACGGCGCGCGGCGGGCGGAGGCGGACGGCGCGGACTTCGTGCTCCTCGGTCCCGTCTTCGCGACGCCGGGCAAGACGCAGCCGCCTCTGGGCCTGGGGACGCTCGCGGAGGCCGCCCGCTCGCTCCGCGTGCCTGTTCATGCCATCGGGGGCGTGAGCGCGGAGACGGCAGGGGCCGCGCGCGGGGCGGGAGCCCGGGGCCTGGCCGCCATCCGCCCCTTCCTCGAGCGCGACGTCGCGGGCGCCGTGCGTGCGCTGCGCGCCGCCGCCGCGGGCGAGGCGCGGCGGCCCTCCCCATGAGCTACCTGTGGCTGGTGCTCCCCGTGGGCCTGGTCTTCACGCTCGCGCTCGCGCGGCTCGCGCGGCTGCGCCCCACGTTCCGTCCGCTGGTGGGGCCGTTCGCCTTCTCCACGCTCGCCCTCGGCGCGTGGGTCCTGGTGCTGGAGGGCCGGCTCGCGGCTTCCAGCTGGATCCTCCTGCTGATCCTGTTCCCGCTCCTGATCTTGTTCGTGCGGGCGATCGGCATCGCCTTCGACGCCGTCTTCCGCCGCCAGCGGGGGGCGGCGCCGCCCGCGCTGCTCGACAGCGTGATCGCCGTCCTTCTCTATGGCGTCGGGGCGGCCGTGGTCGCCAACCGCTGGTTCGGGATCGAGCTGACGCTCTTTCTCGGCACCTCGGCGGTGGTCGGCGCGGTGGTCGGCCTCGCGCTGCAGGACAGCCTCGGGAACCTCTTCGCGGGCATCGCCCTCCACACGGAAGCGCCGTTCCGCGTGGGGGATTGGGTGAAGGTCGGCGATCGCGACGGGAAAGTGGAGCAGATCTCCTGGCGGGCGACGCGCCTGCGCACCTGGGACGGCGACACCCTCACCGTGCCCAACAACGAGGTGGCCCGCCACGGCATCCTCAACTACAGCCTCCCCAAGGCGCCGCACTCGCGCGTGCTCAGCATCGGCGTCAGCTATCACACGCCCCCCAACAAGGTCGTTTCCGTCCTGGAGGGCCTGCTCGCGCAGGTCCAGGGCCTCGTTCCGGATCCGGCGCCCGGCGTACGCGTCGTCCACTACGACGAGTCGGCCATCCGTTACGAGGTGCGGTATTGGATACCCGCGTACGAGGACTACCGCCGGATCGAGAGCGAGATCCACCGGCTCGCCTGGTACCACTTCCGCCGGCATGGCATCGAGATTCCCTTCCCGTCCCGCAACGTCTACATCCACCAGGCGGGCACGACCGAAGGGGCCGAGTCGCCCATCACCCGCCTGCAGCGCGCGCTGCACGGGATCGACCTGTTCCGGACGCTGAGCGACGCCGAGCTGCAGGCCGCCGCTGCCCGCTTCCGCCCGCTGCACTATGCGGGCGGGGAGAGGATCATCGAGGAGGGCGCGCCCGGGGACAGCTTCTTCCTCATCGACAACGGCGAGGTGCAGGTCTCCAAGAAGATGGGCGGCTTCTCGCGCGAGCTGGCCCGACTGATGGAAGGCCAGTTCTTCGGTGAGATGGCCCTGCTCACCGGCGAGCCGCGCGCGGCCACGGTGGTGGCGGCCAGCGACGTGGACGTGTTCGTGCTCGACAAGAACGGCTTCCAGGACATCATCGCCGCCAACCCCGCCATCGCCGTCGACATGTCCGGGATCCTGGCCGAGCGGCGCGAGGCGCTCAGCCAGGCGGCCGAGGACGTGACGCACCGCTTCGACGTCCGGGGAAACCCCGCCGAGCTGAAGCAGCGCATCCTCGACCGCATCCGAAGCTACTTCGGGGTGTGATGCCGCCCGAGGTGGGTCCGGACGTCGACGCGGCCTTCGGAGAGCTGCTGCGGGCAGGCGAGAACGACGCGCGCCTCCGCTCCGCGCTCGCGGCGTGCGCCCTCGATTCTCCCGCGATGATCTCCCTGCTGCGGCGGGCGGTGCCGATCCGGTTCCTGGAGATCGTCTCCGCCACGTTGCCTTTCTCCGACGACGCGCGAGTGCTCGCCGCGGTCGTACTGAACCCGCGGGTCCCGCGCCACCTGGCGCTGCGCCTCGTCCCGACCCTCTTCTGGCGCGACCTGGCCGACGTCGCGGCCGGGCCGCGCGTCGCGGGCGCGGTACGCGTGCGGGCGGAAGGCGTCCTGCAGGAGCGGGTCACCGAGCTTCGAGTGGGGGAGAAGGTGACGCTGGGCAAGATCGCCACCCCGGCCGTGCTCACCATCCTCCTCGCCGACCCCGACGCGAAGGTGATCCGGGCGTGTCTGCAGAACCCGCGCCTCCGCGAAGAGGACCTCGTCACGGCGGTTCGCCAGGACGCGGCGCCCCGCGCGCTGCTCGAGGGCGCGCCGGAGTCGTGGCGCTGGCGCGAGAGCTACGCCGTAAGGCTGGCTCTCGTCTTGCAGCCGCGCACCCCGCTCGGCGTCTCGCTCGGTCAGATCAGCTCGCTCCTCCCTGCCGATCTTCTGCGCGTGGCGGACACCCCGGGGCTCCGGCCCCTCGTGCAGATCACCGCGCAAAGGATGGCCGCCCGGGAGCCCGCCTGAGCCTGCAAACCGTTGCCCGCTCGTCAGATAGATTTGACACTCGGACGAAGGCGTCGCTACAATCCTTGCTCATCCGTCGCCGCTTCTCCCGCGAAGTCGCTGGATGGTTGAACCTTCGGACATGGCCTCTTTTGGTGAGAACCTCCGCCGTGAACGCGAGCTGCGCGGCGTGGCCCTGCGAGACATCGCGGAGGCGACCAAGATCAGCATGCGATTCCTCCAGGCCCTGGAGCAGGACCGCGTGGACGTCCTGCCCGGCGGCATCTTCCAGCGTTCCTTCGTGCGCCAGTACGCAAAGCACCTCGGCCTCGATCCCGACCGGATGGTCACCGAGTTCGACCACGTGTACGGCCCGGAGCCGGCCGTGCCCAAGACCGCCAGCCCTTCGCGGAAGCGCTCCGACGCGCGGCCGCTGCTCGTGGTCGTCGGCCTGCTGCTCCTCGCCGGGGTCGGGTTCCTCGCCTGGAAGACGTCGCGGCCCGAAGCCCGGGGCGCGAGCGCCGAGCCGTCGGCGGTGGCGGTGGGACCCCCGCCTACGTCCTTCCCGCCGGACCGTGTGTATCCTCCTCCCACGCCGACGCCGAACGCGCTTCCGCCGGCCGGAGAAGTTCGGGGCCTGGCGCTCACCCTCGCCGCGTCCGAGGACTGCTGGACCGCGGTCCAGGCCGACGGCGCTCGGGTGCTCGACCGCATCCTCAAGACGGGCGAGAGCGTGACCGTGAACGCGAAGAAAGAGATCGTGATCAGCGTCGGCAACGCGGGCGGGGTCACCTACACGCTCAACGGCCGGGCCGGCGTCCCTCTCGGCCGCGAGGGAGAGGTCCGACGCAACATCGTCGTCACGCCGGAATCCATGGCCTCACTGCTGCAGGAGACTCCTCCGCCGCGGTAGCCGGCGGATGCCTATGGCCGAGGCGCGAGTCGTCAATCCCCTGGTCGAGCAGTTCCGGCAGGGCAGGGTTCCGCGCGACCTCCGCCTCATGGCCGCGCAGGGGGCGCTCCCGCTGGGACCAGTCGACCTGGCCGACCTCCTGGAGTTCCTCCTCCACGACGTGGACGAAGAGATCCGCGAGAGCGCCTCCGCCACCCTCCTCGCGGTTCCCGCCGACGAGATAGGGCCGCTGGCCAGGGACCGGACCTCCCTCCCCGGGTTGCTCACGTGGATCCTCACCCACCGCGAGGAGCGCGAGCTGCAAGAGGCGGTGCTCCAGAACACCACCCTCCCCGACGAGGCCATAGAGGCCCGGGCCTCGACCCTGCCCGAGGAGCTGGCCGAGCTGGTGGTGATCAACCAGGTGCGCCTGCTCCGGCGCACGTCGCTCCTCGAGGCGCTCGAGCAGAACCAGGGTCTCGGCAAGGACCAGCGCCGCCGGCTGCGCGAGCTCCGGGAGAGCTTCCACATCGGCGAGCAACCCGCGGAACCGGCCGCCGCCGCTGCGCCTCCGGCCGCTTCGCCGCCGCCGCAAACGGCCGTGGAGCCGGAAGAGGAGCCGCCGCCGCCTGCCAGCGACGCGGAGGCGGTCGCCCGCTATCTCGGCGCCGAGGAACAGCAGGACAAGGAGAAGGTCAGCGCGGTGCAGCGGCTGTACCGCCAGAACACCGCCCAGAAGATGATCTCCGCCCTCAAGGGCACCCGCGAGGACAGGGCGATCCTGGTGCGCGACCCCAACCGCCTGGTCTCGTCGGCGGTGCTGGGCAGCCCCAAGCTGACCGACGTCGAGATCGAGTCCTTCGCGGGCATGAAGAGCCTCTCCGACGAGGTCCTGCGGCGGATCGGCAACCACAAGGAGTGGACCAAGCGTTACGGGGTGATCTCCAACCTCGTGAAGAACCCCCGCACGCCGCTCGGGATCTCCATCGGGCTCGTGTCGCGCCTCAACCCGCGGGACATCAAGGGCCTCGCGGTGGACCGCAACGTGCCCGAGGTGATCCGCAAGCAGGCGCAGAAGTTCCTCAAGGGCGGCGCGGAAGACAAGAAGAAGTAGGCGATGGCCAACTACTACGAGATCCTCGGCGTCGGCCGCACCGCCTCGGCGGCGGAGATCCGCCAGGCCTACATGCGCCTCGCGAAGGAGCGCCATCCGGACCGCTTCCACGATCCCGCGGAGCGCGCGCGGGCCGAGTCCTTCTTCAAGGAGCTGACCGCCGCCTACAACACCCTCGGCAACGAGCGCGGCCGGACCGGGTACGACGTGAGCCTGAGCCGCCCGCGCGACGCGCCGCCGGCGGAGATCGCGAAGCAGGCTTTCGCGGACGCCATGCTGTACTACGAGAAGAAGGATTACCACCAGGCGGTGGAGCTTCTGCGCACCGCCGTCCATCACGTCCCCGAAGACGCTCGCTACCACGCGGCGCTGGGCATGGCCCTCGCGAAGAACCCGCACTGGGTGCGCGAGGCCATCCAGTCCGCCGAGAAGGCGACCCAGCTCCAGCCGAAGAACCCTGCCTTCCACGTCGAGCTCGCCGAGCTGCTGCTGAGCCAGGGCTTGAAGCTCAGGGCCCGGCACCCGGCGGAGGCGGCCGCGCGGCTGGCCCCCCACGACCCCCGCGTGCAGCAGCTCATCGCGGACCTGGGCCTGGGGCCCGGCGAGGAGCCTCCGCCCGAAGGAGGATTGCGCGGCCTCCTCCGCAGGAAGCCGTGACGGCGACTCGGAGCGAGCGGCGGTCCTCCGCGGGGGCTTGCCCGCCCGTCTCTTTCATTGTCTACTGGCGGCGCGCGTGAAGATCTCCTACCAGGCGGTCACCGACGTCGGCCGCAAGCGCAAGGGCAACGAGGACAGTCTCTTCGTCAACGCGGAGCAGAACCTCTTCGTGGTCGCCGACGGCATGGGCGGTCACGCCGCGGGCGAGGTGGCCTCGCGCCTGGCCGTCGACGCCATCAACGAGTTCGTCTGCCTGACCGGGGACGACGAGGAGATCACCTGGCCCTACGGCCTCGACGAGACCATCTCCTACGACGGCAACCGCCTCAAGACCGCCATCCGCTTCGCCAACCGCAAGGTGCTGGAGGCGACCAAGGAGAAGAGCGAGTACGAGGGCATGGCCACCACCGTCGCCGCCGTCCTCGTCGACGGCGACGTCGCCAACCTGGGCCACGTGGGCGACAGCCGCATCTACCTCCTGCGGGACGCGAAGATCACCCAGCTCACCACCGACCATTCGTGGGTGAACGAGCAGATCGTCGGCGGGATGATCTCGCCGGACCAGGCCCGCAGCCATCCCCTGCGCAACGTCGTGACGCGCGCCCTGGGGGGCAAGAACGACCTGCAGGTCGACATGAAGGTCCACAAGATCGAGCCCGGCGACATGCTCCTCCTGTGCTCCGACGGCCTGACCACGATGATGGCGGACGACGACATCGCGGGCGTGGTGGCGGAGGCGAAGGGCGACGTGGAGAAGGCCGCGCGCGGCCTGGTGGCGTCGGCGAACGCGCGGGGCGGCGAGGACAACATCACGGTGGTGATGCTGCGCTTCGAAGAGTGAGATGGGCACCGCGGGCCGGGCCGAGGGCCGCGACCGCAAGCGGATCGGCAAGTACGCGATCACCGGCCGCATCGGGCGGGGCGGCATGGGGATGGTCTACCGCGCCTACGACGAGGTCCTCGAGCGCGAGGTCGCGGTCAAGACGCTGACCCTGGAGGGCAGCCTCGACGACGAGAGCCGGCACCGGTTCGCGATCGAGGCCAAGGCCGCCGCCCGGCTGCAGCATCCCAACATCATCACGGTCTACGAGCTGGGCGAGGACCGCGGGCTGCCCTTCATCGCCATGGAGCTGCTCCCCGGGACCGACCTCGACGCGCTGATGCGCTCCGGCGAGCACCTGATGCTCCAGGAGAAGCTCGACCTCGTCATCCAGGTCTGCCGGGGTCTCGCCTACGCCCACGACCACAAGATCATCCATCGCGACATCAAGCCGTCCAACGTCCGCGTGCTCGAGGACGGCACCGTCAAGATCATGGACTTCGGCATCGCCAAGCTGGGCGCGACCAGCCTGACGAAGACCGGGATGATGGTGGGCACCGTCCACTACATGAGCCCGGAGCAGGTCCGCGGCCAGACGCTCGACGGCCGCAGCGACCTGTTCTCGGTCGGCGTGATCCTGTACGAGCTGCTCGCGGGCCGCCGGCCGTTCGTCGGCGAGGGAGTGACCGCGGTCCTGTACAAGATCGTCCACGAGGAGCCGCCCGAGCTGGACGTGGGGGAGCTGGGCGCGCAGGCCGCGGGGCTGCAGGATACGATGCGGCGGACGCTGGCCAAGGACCGCGAGCAACGGCCCGCGACCGCCGCCGTCCTCGCGGACGAGCTGTCGAGGATACTGGCCACCCACCTCGCCTCGCTCGGCGCCGACACTTCCGCCGAGACGCGGGAGACCGTCGCTCTCTCGCGCCATCTCCTGAGGGAAGGACGGGTCGAGGAGAGCGTTCGCTCGCTGCGCGAGGTCACCGAGGACAACCCGCACTCGCTGGAGGTCCGTCGGGCGCTCCGCGCCGCCACTCGCGAGATGCAGCGCCGGCAGGTGCCGGCGGCGCCACCGGCGGAGGACGACTTCCCGGAGCTCGACGCCACCTACCGGCCCGACGGCGCCACGTATCTCCCCGCCGCGACTCGGGTCCAGCCGGATACGATGATGCAACCGACGGTGCTGCGGGCGGAGACGAACGCCCGCCGGCCGCTCGCGGCGATCGCGGTCGCGACCGCGCTGGTCGTCGTGGTGGCGGCGGCGGTGGCGATCATGCGCGCCCGCTCCTCGTCGCCCGCCCGCCCGCCGGCGGCCGCCTCCCCGACCTCCTCGGCCACGCCCGCCGCCGGTGGCACGACCCTGGCCGCCGGACCGGCCGCCTCGCCGCTCGCGGCGACCGCGGCGCCCACGCCCGCCGTTCCCGAGGGTACGGTCAACGTCCTCTCCGCGTATCCCCTGGACGTGCTCTGGCGCGGCAAGCTGCTCGCCCGCGGCCAGTCCTCGCCGCAGGTCTCGCTGCCCGCAGGCCGGCAGGTCCTGACGTTGATCGCCGGCGAGTACGCCGTGAGGTCCAACGTCACCGTCGAGGTCCGGCCCCGCGCCGCGACAGATGTCGCGGCGCCGCAACTCGGCCGCATCAGCATCCGCGCGAACCCCGACAACTGCCGGGTCCTGGTCGACGGGACGTTCCTCGATTACCCGCCGATCCTCGACCGGCCGCTCTCGCTCGGCCGTCACGTGGTGGAGTTCCAGTGGCCCGACGGCGTCCGGCGCGCGCAGACGGTGGAGGTGGCGAAGGGCCCGCCCAGCTACGTGATGGGGCGGAAGCAGTAGCGTGCGCCGCGTCGTCGTCTGCGCGGCGTCGATGCTGCTCGCGGCCGGCCTCCTCCGGGCGCAGTCGACCTCCCCCGAAGAGCAGGCCCGCGGCCTGCTCGAGGACGGCCGCACCTACCGCCGCGAGGGCAAGCTCAAGCAGGCCCTCGACAACTTCAACACCATCGTCACCGGCTTCGCCAACACCGACTCCGTCGATGACGCGCTGCTCGAGATCGGCCGCTACCAGATGGAGGTGGAGGGCAACGCGGACAAGGCGCGGGAGGCGTTCGAAGTGGTCACCAAGCGCTATCCGCAGAGCGACGGGGCCCCGGGGGCCTACTACTACCTGGGACTCCTCACCCTCGACCGGGCCCACAGCGCCGCCGACCTCGACGACGCGCTCGCCCAGTTCACCCGCGTGCAGCGGCTGTACCCGCGCAGCGAGTGGGTGTCCCGGGCGCTCTACGGCACGGCCCTCGCGCATCGCAAGGCCGGCCGGCTGCCGGAAACGGTGGAGGCCGCCCGGCGGGTCGCGCTCGAGTACCCGAGCAGCGAAATCGCGCCCGCCGCGCAGTTCCAGATCGGCCACGCCCTCGCCCTGATGGGGGAGCCGCGCCCGGCGATGGAGGAGTTTCAGCGCATCCGCAACCGGTTCCCGACGAGCGAGTGGGCGCCGAGAGCCCTGGACCGCATCACCGCGCTCTATCGTCTCTACGGCGGAGCCAAGCCGGTCTTCGCGCTCGATCCGGCCTTCACCGCGGCGTCGGGCGACGTCCTGAAGGACGTCCGCGCGATCCTCATGACCCCGGCGCGCGTTCTGTGGATCGCCTCCGACAAGGTGAAGGGCGTGGTCCCGGTCGGGGCCGACGGCAAGGTGGGCGCGATCCTGAACGGCGCGGACCTACAGGGCCTCTCGCTCGGCCCGGCCGGCGAGCTGGTGGTCGCCGCGCGGATGGCGGTGAGGGTCGGGCCGCGGGACATCCGGTCCTTCAGCGTGCCCACCGACAAGCCGGGACTCACCGAGCCGCTCGCGAAGATCGAGGCCGCGGTGGTGACGGCCGGCGGCCTGACGCTCATCGCGGACGAGAAGCGCAGGCGCGTGTGCCGCTTCGACGCCAAGGGCCAGTTCCAGGGGCCGTTCCCCGACGCAAAGGAGCGGCAGATCGTGCGCATGGCCGTGGACGGCGAGGGTGGCATCGCCGTGCTCGACCGCGACCAGAAGACGGTCCAGGTCTACGACGAGGCCGGCCAACTGCTGCGGTCCGTGGCCGCGCGGGGCGCGGGCTGGGAGCTCAAGCGCCCGACCGACGTCGCCGTCGATCCCTTCCGCAACACCTACGTGGCGGACGAGGAGGGCTTCGTCTACGTGTTCTCGCCCTCGGGCCAGCTCCTGGCGTCGATCTCGGGCGAGGTGCGCAAGCCGCGCGCGCTGACGATCGATCCCGCCGGGGCCATCCTGGTATACGACGAGAAGCTGGAACGGATACTGCGGTACAGGTAGCGCAGGAAGCGCCGAGAGCGCAGAGGAGTTCTTACGACCAGGCGAGCAGAGGGCGCAGAGAGACACATGAGGCGGACGGCGGCGGTGTTGGTCGCGTTGCTGGCATGCGGTCTGGCGGGGGCGGCGTGGGCCCAGGAGGCGGTGCCCGCCGCTCCCGATGCGGTTCAACGCGAGCTGCAGGCCATCGAAGACCTGCTCGTACGGGCCATTGCGGAGTTCGACGGTGCTCAGCAGAGCCGGTCGATCGTCATCCTCGACGAGATCATTACGCGCCTCGAGAGCCTGCGGCGTGACCGAACCTTGCCGCCCCGCGGGCGGGAGGTCCTCGCCCAGGCCTACGAGCTGCGCGGCCGCGCCTACTACAACATCGGGCTCCAGGAGAAAGCGGCCGATTCGTTCCGCTCGCTCATCCAGCTCCAGCCGCAGTACGCGCTCAGCAAGGACAAGGTTTCGCCGAAGATCGTCGACTATTTCAACTCGGTGAAGACCGCCCTCGTGGGCTATCTGGCGGTGTCTTCCCAGCCGGCGGGAGCAAAGGTGACGTTGAACGGGGAGTTCTTGAGCCTCACCGACTTCTTTCCCCTCGAGATCCTGGCCGGCGACTACACGGTCGAGATCGCGCGCGAGGGATACCGGACGGAGTCGCGCCCCGTCAGCATCGCCCCCAAGGCCACGGAGACGCTCGAGGTCACGCTCACCCGCACCTCGGCGAGCGCGTTCCTCGTCACCGAGCCGCCCGGGGTCGAGATCTGGATGGACGGCGCGCTGGCGGTGACGACGGCCGGCACGCTGGCGCCCGACTTCGCGGCGGCGGTGCGCGAGAAGGGACTCGATCCAGCGAGGGCGTCCGCCCGCACCGAGATCGGCGGGCTCTCCCTTGGTTCCCACGCCATCGAGCTGCGGAAGAAGTGCCACGAGCTCGTCCGCAAGACGGTGGACTTCTCGGAGGCGAGGGATTACGACCTCGAGCCCGTGAAGATGGAGGAATCGCTCGCTTCGCTCTCCCTCCGCTCCGAGCCGCCGGGGGCGAAGATCTACCTCGACGGCGAGGCGGCGGGCGTCACGCCCAAGGACCTGGAGGGCGTTTGCTCGGGGAAGCACCGCGTGGAGGTCAAGCACGCGTCGGGGAAGTTCCTGCAGGACGTGGTCCTGGAGAGGAACGAGTCGCTCACGCTCGATTGCCCGATCCGGCCCAGTCTCGCGTTCCTGGGCGTGGTCGCGGAGAGCGCCGGCGGGGAGCGGGTGGCGGCCGAGGTGCAGGAGACGCTCGTCAGGAACCTGGCGAAGATCACGTCGCTGAATTTCGTTCCCGCTCCCCGAGAGACGGTCGACCGCATCCTCGAGGCCGACCGGCTCGCGCGGAAAGGCCTCCTGCCCGGTTCGGGGACGGATCCCGACCTCATCCGCAAGTTGACGGAGAAGATGGCGGCCGCCCTCGAGGTGCAGGGGTTCCTTCTCGCGGTGCTGCCGGAGGAGCGGCTCCAACGGACGGCGGCGCTCCATCTGCTCGCCGCCGGAAACACCGTGACCGACCGGTTCGACGTGGCCTTCAACGAGGCGGCCTCGTACCTGCGCTTCCTCTCCGTCGTGGATCAGCGAGCGGCGCTCTACCATCCCTGGACCGGCATCATCACCGTCGACACGCTGCTCCACGAGGGCGTCCCCGTCCTGAGGGTGGCCGCGGCCAGCCCCGGGGCGGAGGCCGGCCTGCAGCCGGGGGAGGTGATCGACGCCGCCGACGGTCATCCGATCAAGCAGACCGCCGAGCTGCTGGCCCTCGTCGAGGCGAAGAAGCCGAAGGACAAGATCGCGCTCCACGTGAAGGGCGCGGGGGCGGCGCGCGCGGTCGAGGTCGTGCTCGGCCAGACGCCGCAGGAGATCCCGCTCAACGATCCGGCGCTCCTCTACAACAAGGTGATGATGGACCTGCGGCAGCAGGTCGAGGGCTATCCAGGGACCGAGGCCGCGGCCTTCGCGCGGCTGAACCTCGCGGTGTGCGCGATGCACTTCGGGGACTTCGCGGCCGCCCACGAGCACCTGCTGAAGGCCCGTACGGAGCTGCCGCAGCGGCCGGGGATCTCGCAGGGGACGGCGCTCTATTACCTCGGCCTGGCCCTGGAACGGCTTGGATACAAGAAGGAAGCGGGGGAGGCCTATCGCGCGGCCGCCGCCGCGAAGGACGCGACCCTCTTCGACAACGACGGGCCGGCGGTGGCGCCCCTCGCCGCCCGGCGCGCGGGATCATAGGCCGATGGCGACCGCCCCGGCGCGGCTCGTGTGGGAGAAGAGGGACGGTGATCGCGTGGAGTTCCCCCTCGTGTCGTCTCCGATGCTGGTCGGGCGCGACGAGACGGCCGAGATCCGCGTCGACGAGCCCCTCGTGTCGCGCGCCCATGCCCGCATCGAGCGCCGCGGCCACGCCTACGTCGTCTGCGACCTCGGCTCGACCAACCTCACCCGGGTCAACGGCGAGGTGGTGGCGGAGCGCGAGCTGAGGCACGGCGACGAGGTGCGTTTTGCGCGCGCGCGGTGCGTGTTCCTGGCCGACGGCGACACGGATCCCATCGCCAACGGCGTCTAGGTGAGGGTTGTTGCGCCATGTTCGAAACGTTGATCCTCTGGGTCGGCGGCGTCCTGATCCTGCTCGTCGTCCTCAGCATGGCGCCGTCATCGGCAACGCCCTCATGCGCGGGCTGGCCGAGGGCCTGGCTGCGTTCCAGGCCATCGAAGAGCCCCAGCGACAGTACGTGCGGGAAGAGAAGAAGGGCGGAAAGGTCGAGCAGGACGAGGAAGGCGGACCGGACAAGGCGGGGGGCGGGCGCAAGCCGTGAAACGCGACCTGAAACATGAATGCGGCGCGCTCCGCTGCGCGCGCCGGACGCTCATGCTCGAGCTCGGTGGTGAGCGTCGCCGATCTCCACTTGCTCAGCCGGCCAGCGCGCTGGCCAGTGCCGCGGGATCCGCCACGCTCACCATCAATTGCCGCAGGCGAACCGGGAAGCCCATGACGTACGCGCGCTGCACCGGCTCCAAGTCGATCGTCAGGATGTCCTCGCCCGATCCGTTCACGAGCCAGCGGCCGGCAAAGCCGTGCACCCCCCGGCTGAGAGGTTTCCTGGCGAGGGTGGCCGTGGATGCGACCGCCGACCGGGGAAATCGAGACCGGAATGCCCAGCCCATTCGCACGTCGACCTGATCGCCTTCGATCTCCACGTAGGAGGCCGACGGGGGCAGGAAGAGCGCGGTCGAAAGGGCTGCGTAGGCCTTGTCGAACCGGATGGGGATGCGCCTTGGCACGCGCCGGATCCTAGCGCCGAAGAACGTCGTAGAGAACGTAGCCGCCGCCCTCGTAGCTCTTCGGGTAGGGCAGGGGCTCGCTGCCCCGCATTCGTAACGTATCCACCAGCACGTGGCTGACGTGCCAGCGGGCGAGGATGTCGGCGCGCTCCTCGGGCGGCGTGTCCCAGGAGAGGAAGCGGCGGCTGTCGAGCATTCTCTGCCAGCCACCGGCCATGACCAGGAAGACGTCAGGGCCGTCGGCGGCGACGACCTTGCGGCCCGTGAGGCCGGCCACCGCGCTCGACGTCGTCGGGTCGGACAGGATCACCGCGTCTTCCGCGGCGAAGCGGGAAACGAATTCCAGGTGCGGAGGTTCGCGGTCCAGGTTCCACGCGACGCGCTCGCCGGCAGAGAGACCGCCGGCGGCGAGCAGGGCCACCGTGAGCGCGCGGGCGGCGAGACCGCGCCGCCATGCCGCCTCGAGCAGTCCCGTGGCCGCGACCTGTAGAGGAAGCGCGGCGAAGACGAGGAAGCGCTGGTGGAACGGGAGGGGAGCGGCCGCGAGCAGCAAGTCCAGCCCGACCCATAGGAGAAGATAGGGCTGGCGGCGGGCGGCCAGGACGGAGCACCACACGAGCCCGACGGAAGCGGGCCCTAGAGAGCGCAGGCCGGAGAGAACGTTTTCCCAGGGCGCCACGGCCATCGCCACGTATGCGGGGGAAGGCCCGCCCGCGGCCTGCGGAGGCTCCCAGAGCTGGGGCATCGTGAAGGCCTTCAGCAGCCGCAGCAGCGGGTAGTAGGGCCACAGTGCGGCGAGCGCGATGCCGAGGCCCGGCAAGGCGGCGAGCATGACGAGCCGGGCGGGCCGCGGGCGCGACGTCAACAGCTCGGACGCCAGCAAGGCCGCGAGCGCGGCGGCCATCGGCAGGCCGGTGAGGGGATGGCTCGCGACGAGGACGCCGGCGATCACGACCGCCGCCGCGACGCGCCAGGGGCGAAGGTCCGGAGCCGCTCCCGGCCGCGGGGGAAGAAGAAGAGCAAGCAGCACGAGCAGCAGCACGAGGCCGGCGTGCTGGGGAAAGAAGAAGTTCTGCGCGTCGGCGACGGACGTCGTGCCCGGCCAGCCCGGGCTCGGCATCGCGCCGCGGAGCGAAGGCCATGGGCCCGAGAGAAGAAGCGCCGCCAGGGCCGACCAGCGGGCGGCCGCCGGACCCACCAGTCGAATGGCGACGGCCCGAAACGCCAGCACGAAGGCGAGCAGGCCGACGAGGCCGGCCGCGTAGAGCGCGGCCCGCGGGGACGCGTGCGTCCAGCGCGCGACCGTGGCCACCGCGACGAGATACGGCCCGTAGTGGCCCTGCGGCACGTGACCCTCCACCAGGTTGTGGCGGGGCGGGAACTCGCCGCGGGCCAGCTCGCGCACCGAGGCCAGGTGATGGAACGTGTCGAGTCCGAGGCGGACGGGGGCGTCCTCGAAGTACAGCCACGAGACGACGAGAAGACCGGCGGCGGCGGAAAGGGCGAAGAGTGGGTCCGGCCCGCGCTTCACTCCGAGGGAGTGTCGGGACGGCCGAGATGGAAGCCCTGTCCCCAGTCGACGCCCATCTCCAGCAGGGCGGCGGCCTCCTCCTCGGCCTGGATCCCCTCCCCGATCACCGCGGCCCCGATGCCATGGCCGAGGGCGATGATGGCCTCGCATATCGCCCGGTTGACCCGGCTCACGTGGACGTCGCGGATGAGGGCGATGTCGATCTTCAGGAACGTCGGCTTCAGCCGCGCGATGGATTCCAGGCCCGAGTAGCCCGACCCCACGTCGTCGACGGCGAAAGACATGCCGAGGTCGGTGAAGTAGGCCATCGCCTCGCGGAACAGGTTGTAGTTCTCGATGACGAGCTTCTCGGTGATCTCGATGACGATGCGGTCGGGGGACACCTGGGCCTTGTCGAGGGACTCGATCAGGGAGCGGCCGCGGAACTGGGGATCGCGGATGGTGGCGGGCAGCGTGTTGACGAAGATCTTCGCGTTGGTGGGGATGCGGCCCGAGGAGAGCAGCGCTCGCCGCCGGCACAGCCGGTCCAGCTCGACCAGCAGCTGATGCTCGGTCGCGGAGCCGAAGAGGTCGTCGGCCCGCTCCAG
This sequence comes from Acidobacteriota bacterium, assembly GCA_003222275.1. Taxonomy (GTDB): domain Bacteria; phylum Acidobacteriota; class Vicinamibacteria; order Fen-336; family Fen-336; genus AA32. Next base: position 16,112 of record QHVJ01000128.1, read on the forward strand.
GCCGGTGCCCTTTGGCCCCCGGGACAGCGCCTCGAAGCCGAGGACGGTGCGGTCCGGACCCAGCCCCATGATCGGCTGGAAGGCGGTGACGACGCGCTCGCGCAGGATGATGTCGAGCAGCCTCTCGCGGGCGAGGAGGCGGTCGGCTTCCCGCAGGTGGCGGGCGACCTCCAGCGCCTCGCGGAACGCGCTCAGCGCGATGCGGCTCGGGTGGAGCAGCGGGTTGTAGACGGCCATGCCGTAGCCTACTTCGATGCGGGGGGGCGTCTTGAAATAGGGGAACGAGGCGCGGCCGAGGTTGGGGACGAGGGAAGCCGTCATGCGTGACTGGACGATCTTGAGGTCGGCGATGGTCGTCGCGTTCGACCGCCGGCGCTTCCTCTCCAGGAAGAAGATGAAGCGCAGGCCTCCCGGGCGGTCGAGGGTGAGGACGTCCTCGTTGCGGTACTCCTTGCCCTTCTGCTCGCGGAGGATCTTGAACAGCCGCTGGCGCACCTCGCCGAGGGCGTCGCTGCCGTACTGCTCCTCGATCACCTCCAGGGGCGAGGCGTCGATGACCACCAGTCCCTGGCTGCCCCGCTCGGTCAGCTCCTTGGCCAGCTCGGACAGATGCTCATGGTACGGCGGGACGGGATCGTTCACGAAGCGGCGGTCTCGGCGGTGCTGACCAGGACCGGGGGGCCGAGGAAGCGGCCCTGGCCGAGCGGGACCCCCATCTCGCGCAAGGTGGCGAGCTCGGGCTCCATCTCGATCCCCTCCGCGATGACCTTGGCCCCGATCTTCGAAGAAAGGTCGACGAGCGTCTCGAGCAGGCTGCGCTTGATGAGGCTGCGGTCGATGTCGCGGACGAGCGAGATGTCGAACTTCAGGTAGTCGGGCTCCACCTCCACCAGCGCCTTGAGGCTCGAATAGCCGGACCCCATGTCGTCGATCGCGATTCCGAACCCCTCGCGCTTCAGGTGCCGCAGGGTGTCGCGGAAGGCCTGGCGCTCCTCGAGGGCCACGCGCTCCGTGATCTCCAGCACCACGTCCCCATGGTCGAGGCCCTGCCGCTCGACCATGCGCACGAACGCATCGCCCGAGACGGAAGGATCGGCGAGGGCGGGCGCGGAGGTATTGAGGAACAGCTTCGTGCCCGGCCGCAAGTGACGGAGGGCGGAGTCGAGGGCGCGGTTCCGGCACAGCCGTTCGAGGTCCAGCAGGCGGCCGGTGCGCTCGGCGAGCGCAAAGAGCCGCTCGGCGTCCTCGAAGGGGCCGCCGGCGGGGCCCCGGCTGAACACCTCGTGGCCGAGCACGTCGAGGGTCTGCAGATCGACGATGGGCTGGTAGAGCGTCACCACGTCTTCCTCGCCGATGATCTCGTCCAACCCCTGGAGGCGGCGGTCGTCTTCCCGCGTCCGCTGCGTCAGGCTCATGAACATGGCCTCGTCGAGCGCACGGTGCATGGAGCGCTCGGCCCGCAGCATGGGGTCCCGGTACATCACCGCATGCCCCTCGTGGAAGGGGACGGGGGTCGAGCGGGCGGACGAGAGGAAGCCGGGGAGAGTGTCGGTGAGCTTTTCGGCCAGGCGCCGCGCGCGCGCGTCCATGGAGACGGCATCGATGCCACCGGGCTCGCCGGCCCGCATGAAGATCAGGAACTTGTCGCTCCGGACGCTGGTGACGGCCACGATGTCGGTCGGGGAGAGCGGCCCGCCCTCGGCCTTCAACGAGAGCAACGCGCGCGCGAAGCCCCGGAGTAGCTCGTCATAGGCCTGCCAGCCGCGGGCCGCCTCCGAGCCCGGCTCCGCGGCCAGGTCGAGGTAGACGACGCCGAGGCTGCCCCTCTCCTCCATGAGCCGCCGCACGTCGTCCATCACCGCGGCCAGCGTCGGCAGCTCGGTGTTGGAGTCGAAGACGTGGTTCTTGAAGCGGAGCCACTCGGCCCGCAGGCGGAAGTAATCCGCCTCGTGCGGGTTCGCATCCTTCATGCGAGGCCGATCACCGGTTGGCTACCACGCCGATCATCTCTTGCCCACTTGATCAAAGATCGTCTCGATCTTGACGAGGAGGTCCTGGAGCGAAAACGGCTTGCAGATGTAGTCGATCGCGCCTTCCTGCAGGCCCTGGACGCGGTCCTTGGCCTCGGTCCGGGCGGACAGCATCGCCACCGGGATGTCCGCCGTCTCCTCGTCCACGCGGAGCAGCTTCAGGACCTCCCACCCGTCCATCTGCGGCATCATGATGTCGAGCAGGATCAGGTTCGGCTGCTCGAGCTGGGCCTTGGTGAGGGCTTCGTGGCCGCCGGATGCGGTCGCGACGTCGTAGCCTTTCTCCCGCAGCACCAGCTCCAGGAAGTGCAGGATGTCGTCCTCGTCGTCCACGACCAGGATCTTCTTGCTCATAGGATCGCTCGATGTGTTTCCGCGCCCTCCCGCGAGACGTGGCGCCGCACCTCGGCCAACAGCGGCCGCGGGTCGAGGATCGGGCCCGTGCGCCGCGGTGCCCGTTCCGCACCGACGTCTGGCTCCTCGCGCTCGCCGAGGAGCAGGACCGGCGCGCGCAAGGTGCCGCCCCGGCCCAGCTCGGCCAGCACCTCCAGGCCCGCCAGCGTCGCCCCCGCGTGCAGGATCACCAGATCGGGCGGCGTCGCGCGCAGGGCCTCTCGCGCCTGTCCGCGATCGCGGGCGGCCACCACGCGGCAGCCGGCGCCCTTCAGGGTATCGCGGATCCGCGCCGCCGTCTCCGGCTCGCCGTCCAGCACCAGAACCGTGGGCTCGCCGTCGGCACCGGCGAGCAACCGCCGCGCCGAGGCCGCTATCGCGGACGCGTCGGGCGAAGGGGCCACGCACTCACGGGGACCGAGGCTGAAGACACGCAGGCCCCCTTCCGCCTCCGCATAGGCCACGATCGGCAGGTCGCGCGTCGCGCCCTCCCGGCACAGCCGGCGGAGCAGCTCCCACCCCTCGGGCGCCGGCGGCCCCACGTCCACGAGGATGGCCTCCGGCCGGCGCTCGGCGGCGAGCGTGGCCGCCTCCGCGGCGGTGGAGGCCCCGAGCACGGACAGTCCGTCCGCCTCCAGCGCGCCCCGGACCTGGCCGAGGGCGTCGGCCTCTTCCGCCATCACGAGCACGAGGCCGCTCTCGGCGACGCCCCGCGGGCGCTCGTCGTGCGGTGGCGCCTCCTGCTTCTCGAGGACGGGCAGGACGAAGCGGAACGCGGTGCCTCGGCCGGGCTGGCTCTCCACCTCGATGGTGGCGCCGTGGGCCTCCAGGATGCTCTTCACGATCGCGAGGCCGAGGCCGACGCCGCCGAAGCGGCGCGTGGTGGAGCCGTCGACCTGATGGAACCGGTTGAAGACCTTGCCGATCTGGTCGGGCGGGATGCCGACGCCGGTGTCGGCGACGCGGATCTCGGCGGACGGCCGGGCGGCCCCCGGCCGGCGCGCCGCGCTCACGGCAATGCTTCCCCCTTCCGGGGTGAACTTGATCGCGTTGATGATGAGGTTCTCGAGCACGGCCGAGACCTTCTCGCGGTCGGCGATGATGGCCGGCAGCTCCGGCTCCAGCTCCGCGCGGAACGAGAGCCGCTTCTTCTCGAGCTCCGACCGCAGCGACATGTGGATCAGGTCTACCAGCGGCCCGAGGACGAACGGCTGGATGTTGAGCGAGATCCTCCCCACGTCCATGCGGGAGAAGTCCAGCAGCGCGTTAATGGACTTGGAGAGCCGGTCGAGGTTGCGCTGCACGACGACGAGCCCCTTCTCCTGCTTCTCGCTGATCGGCCCCAGCTTCCGTTCGAGGATGTAGTCGGTGTAGCCCTTGATCGCGGTGAGCGGCGTGCGCAGCTCGTGGCTCACGTTGGCGAGGAGATCCGACTTCAGCCGGTCCAGCTCCTTCAGCTCCTCGTTGGCGGCGCCGAGCTTGAGGTTGGACTCCTCGAGCTTCTCGACGTTCTCCTTGAGGCGGCTGGTCATGTGGTTGAAGGCCTCGGCGAGGATGCGCAGCTCGTCCTCGGGGGTGTCGATGGCCAGCCGGCGGTCGAAATGGCCCTTGGCGATGTCCTTCGCGCCCTCGGTCAGCTCCTGGACCGGGCGGGTGATGCGGCTGGCGAGGGCGGCCGCGACGAAGGCGGAGGCCAGGATCGACAGCAGCGTGAGGGCTCCGATAGTGAAGACGAGACGCGAGATTTTCGGCTTGAGGGACTTGTAGGACACGTCGTAGAGGACCGAGAGCTTGTGGACGCCCCATTCCTTGAAGTACGGGGCCACGATCTCGAACCCCGGCTCGCCCCTCGTGTCACGGTTGGGTAGCACGCGTGTCTCCAGGCCCTGGATGGCGGCGAGGCGGTCGGGCTCCTGGATCCAGCGATCGGGCGGCGAAACCTGCCGCCGAGGGTCCAGCTCGTCCAGCTCCGTGGAGTCGAACAGCACGCGCCCGTTGATATCCGCGATGAGGATGCGCTCGACGTCGGTGTTGAGGCGGAGCGTATCCCGGACGGGTTCCCCGAACTTGTCGAGAGTATCCCGGTTCTCCTCCCAGCCGAGGGCGAGGGGCTTCTTGGTCAGCTCGGCAAAAGTCTGGGACTCCTGCAGAATGTCCGCCCGCAGCTCGGACTGCTTCTTCAGGATGAGGTAGACCGCGTTGATCACCAGGGTCACGACGACCACGGAGGCGATCGCGAGGGCCGTGCGGGTCTTGAGGCTCTTGAGCCGGAGGGACATGGCGTAGAGCGCGGGGCACCCTGGGCGCGGCGCGGTGGTGGGATGATACCCCAAGCCCGCCGGAATAGCTGGCGGCCCGCCGCCCACCTCGTAGCTCCCGTGGATCAAGGGGTTCCAGTCACGAGGGAGCGTCGAGACGTAGTCGGCCGTCTTCTGCATCGCCTGGGCGAGGTGGCGACCGTTAGGTTAGCAACCTAATCTGTCAAGCAAGTCTTTGGCGGGAGCGCGGCTGAGGCAGACCCTCGGCCTACACTGGCAGCCGTGCGTCAGTCCGGCGGCAGGGCGCGTAGGCGTCGATCGCGCGAAACCAGCTCTTTCGAGGGTCAGCTCCCGGAATCCGTCTGCCGATCCGGTAGAACCGCCTATTCGTTTGACGTTGCCATCCGCGTCACTGAATCACAAACGGGTTCAGATCTTCCGACAGGAGCCTCCCCGTGGTTGGCTCGAGAATCCGGCAACTGAGCTCGTACGACCCGCGGGGGAACGAAGGCGTGACCTGGAAAAGCGGCAGAGGCCCGAAGTTCTGGTCGAATGGAGCGGGAAGCACTACGGTTCCGTCGGACCCCACATTCGCCAGCGACATTGGAGCCAAGCCAGGCACTTCGAGCGAGAGCTTAATTTCCGTCGCGACCGGACGAGAGCGATGATTCGCGAACCGTAACGCGGTGGCGATCACCGTGTCTCCGTTGCTGTAGGTCATCTGGTTTAGCTGCACGTCGCACACGACGTCGGAGGGGCCCCCGCACAGGTCAGTACTGAGGCACTCGATCTGGAGCGAGTATGGCATCGTGCGGTCGTTCAGCTCGTAGACGCGCATAGTCCAGGTACCCGGCTGGTCGAGCATCAGGTTGTATGTGACGGTGCCCTGCCCGGTGCGGCTACACAGAGAGACGGCTGGCGGCCAGAGAGTACCGTCGGGCCGATGCAGCTCCAAGCACCCATTCACCCCTGTTGGTGGCCCAGTGAGTTGTATGAACGCCCTCTGCCCGACAGTTCCCTCCAGGCGGAAGATATCGACATCACCCGGCGGCGTGATATCGCATTCTATTAAATCGCCAAAGGTCACGAACTGGTCGGTAGGTTCCTCAACACACCGTACGCCGCCTGGCACTTGAGCAGAAGCCAGGCCAGGGAGGGCGAAGAATATTCCGCAACAGGCCGCAATCACGCCAACTCGGGTATGCATGGCTCTAACTCCTTCTTGCTCGGAGCATTCAAGACCGATAACGCCTTCTCCGGCAGCGCGGGCCGACGGGGCTCAATCGCCTCACCAGGAAGGCAACCACACCGCCGACGATGCCGACACCGCTGGGAGCTTGGAACGCAATGACCTTCGGGAAACCCGCCGTGGGTCCTCCCGATTTGGGCCTTCTTGGGGGGTTCCGCGACGACACTACGCCTCTACCCACTGCGGGGTCAAGGTCGATGACGCCCAACGAAGCCCGAAAGAGCCCGAGTGTCGATGAGCTTTCTGGAAGCTGTTGAGGCTGGACGCTTGAGTCGGTTGGGCTGGCTGCGGCTGCGGTGGGATGGGGGGATGATACCCCAAACCAGCTAGAATAGCCGGCTTCGCGGGGGTCTCGAGCTGCCGATTCTGGGTCGGATCCTGAGGGACCGTGGCATCGTGACCGAGCGCCAGCTCCAGGAGGCGATCCAGCACCAGGTCCTCTACGGGGGACGGCTGGGCACGAGCCTCCACGAGCTGGGCTTCATCACCGAGGAGAAGCTGCAAGAGGCTTTGGCGAAGGCCCACGGCGTCGCCGCGATGGCGGTGGACCTGCGGGAAGTGAGCCCGGAGACGGTGGCCCTCATCCCCCGGGCGATGGCGGCGAAGCACAAGGTCTTCCCCTACCAGCTCCGCGGCAAGACCCTCTTCCTGATGATGGTCGACCCGAGCGACCACGGCGCCCTGGCCAGCGTCGGCTTCACCCTCGGCTACATCGTGCGGCCGCTGGTCGTGCCCGAGTTCAGGATGATCCAGCTCCTGCGGGACTACTACGGCATCGACGAGCGCTGGCGCTACAACGACACCCATCGCCCGCTGGCGCTGCCCGCGGAGGCCCCCGACGTGCACACGGCGGCCGCGCGGATCGACGAGGCGGGCACGCGCGACGAGGTGGTGGAATCGCTCATGGCCCTGTGCCGGCATTTCTTCCGCCGCGTGCTGTTCTTCATCGTGCGGGAGCCGTGGGTGGTGGGATGGACGGGCGCGGGCGAGGGGACGGACCGCGACCTCGCGCAGCAGCTCCGCTTCCCGCTCGACGAGCCGTCGGTCTTCCAGACCGTGACCCGCGACAAGACGATGTTCATCGGGCGGCTCGGGGCCGACGAGCAGAACCGTCGCCTCCTCGACGTGCTCGGCAAGCGGGCGACCACGAACGCGGCGGTGTTTCCCGTAGTCGTGAAGGGACGGGTCGTGAATCTCGTCTACGCTGATAACGGGGCTACGGGCAACGTGAAGCCGACCCTGGGGGAGCTGCTGGTGCTGATCCAGCGAGTCCCCCGCGCGTACCTGCGGATCATCCGCCGGCGCGTGGCCGAGGCCCGCAAGGCCGTCGAAGACACCGCCGTGGAGGCGGAAGGGAAGGAGAGCGGATGATCGAGCGGATGAAGGAGCTGCGCCGGCGTCGGAAGCGGAAGGAGAAGCGGCGCAAGATGCGCCTGCGCGAGACGCGCGCCGCCGCCGCCAAGAAGCCCGCCCCGAAGCGCTAGCGCCACCAGCGGGCGACGGCGTAGAGGACGACGATGAGGCCGAGCGTCGTCACCGTCGCCCACGTGAGCCAGGCGCGGAGGCGGTGCGGGGACGGCTCTTCGGGCGGCGGCATGCGCAAAGTATAGGGTGATAAGATCCGGGCCCTCCCTCCGAGGCACGATCCATGAGCCTGCTCGCCGCCCTGGCCGCTTCGGCCCTGCTCGCCGCCCCCGCGGCCGCCACCCGTCCCGCCGACCACGTCTTCATCGTCATGCTGGACGGGACGCGGCCGGACTTCCTGCGCCGGGCCCGCGCGCCGGTGATCCACGCCCTCGCGGCCGCGGGCACGACCTTCCTGCAGGCCGAGACCACCTACCCGTCGCAAACGCGGGTGGCCTTCGTGAGCCTCCCGACAGGCTCGTATCCAGGCAGCCACGGCATCGTGGGCGGCGACGAGATCAAGGACGCGAGCTGGAAGGACCTGGAGACGGGGAACAACGATCCCATCGCCGCCCAGGCGTTGGTGGCGCGCCCGACGTTCTTCGAGGAGGCGGCCGCCGCTGGCCTCACCTCGATCTACGCCGCGATGAAGGGCTACGAGCTGGTGGGAGCCAAGGGCGCGACCTGGACGATCAACGGCAAGCAGACGCTGGACAAGACGGCCTACGCCGCACGCTATGCCCCCGAGGTGTCCGGCAGCGTCGACCTCGCCCTCTGGTACAAGCAGCGGCTGTCGCGCGACCTCCTCGACCAGACCCTCGCCCTCGTGCGCGAGCACAAGCCGAACGTCGTCGTGATCAACCTCGGGTCGCCGGACTACGTGGCGCACACGTGGGGACCGGAGGCCCCGCAATACCTTCACACGATCGAGTTCGTCGACGGGCTGGTGGGAGATCTGAAGGCGGAGCTGGGCCGGCTCGGCATCCTCGAGCGCACGGCCTTCGTCATCTCCGCCGACCACGGCTTCAGCGACGTCGACCCGACGCGGATGATCGCGCCCGCCGGTGACGCCGCAAGGCAGTCCGCGAGCGCAGACCGGGCCCATACCCTCGACCCTCTCGCGGCTCGCGGCATCGAGCACTTCGTGACCAACACCGGCGGGGCGAGCATGGGCGTCTACATCCGGGACAAGGCGAGGGTGGCGGAGGCCGTCGGCCTGCTGCGCCGCGAGCCATGGGTGGAGTCCATCTACTGCGAGCCGGCGCCCGCGCACTGCGACGTCTCGTTGTCGAGCCTGCACTCGTATTTCCCCGGCCGATCGCCAGATCTCATGGTGGACCTCGACGACGACGCCACGCTGAACTTCCCGCAGCCCGGCCAGCACGGCACCCACCGGCCGAGCGACATGCGCATTCCCCTCGTCTTCTCGGGCGCCGGCGTGGCCCGGGGCGCGGTGGGAGGCAAGGCCTCCCTCGTGGACGTGGCTCCGACCGTGCTGCGGCTGCTCGGCCTGCCGGCGACCGTCCTGCGTCCGGACGGCCACGTCCTCGAGGAAGCGCTCGCCCACTGAGGGCGGCAACGCATCTCGTAACGGGAGGACCCTATGGCGCCAAGTTCCACGGCCGCGAAGTCGACCTTCAGTCGCCGGCAGTTCGCCGGGCGCCTGGGAATAGCGGGGGTCGGGACGCTCCTCGCCCGTGCGTCCGAAAGCCGCGCCCGGCCCCAGGCCGTGGAGCCGGCGCCGCCGGACGCCAGGGAGAGCTACTGGCTGTCGGTGCGGGGCCAGTTCCTCATGCCCGCGGACCTCGGGGTGATGAACGCGGCCAACCTCTGTCCTTCCCCGGCCCCGGTCGTCGAGGCGCTCGTCGCCGCCACCCGCGACATGGACCGGGATCCGTCCTTTCCCAACCGCGTCAAGATGGGCGAGGGCAAGGAGGCCACCCGCACGCTCCTGGCCGAGTTCCTGCACGTCACCCCGGAAGAGATCATCCTCGCGCGCAACACCAGCGAGGCGAGCAACCTGGTCTCGAGCGGCCTGGACCTGAAGCCGGGCGACGAGGTGCTTCTCTTTTCCGACAACCATCCGAGCAACCTCGAGGCCTGGAAGGTCAAGGCCCGGCGGTTCGGGTACACGGTAAAGATCGTCGACCAGGTGAACCCGCATCCCGGAGCCGAGTACTACCTGGACGCCTTCACCCGCCAGATGACCGATCGGACGAAGATCCTCGGGTTCACGCACCTCACGAGCACGGTGGGCGACCTCTTCCCCGCCAGGGAGCTGTGCCGCCGCGCGCGCGAGCGGGGCGTGCTGACGCTGGTGGACGGAGCGCAGTCGCTGGGGCTGATGGAGGTCGATCTCGCCGACATGCAGCCCGACTTCTACGCGAGCAGCGGGCACAAGTGGCCCTGCGGGCCGAAGGAAGTCGGCGTCCTCTACGTCAGCAAGAGCGTCCAGGCCCGCGTCTGGCCGAGCATCGTGAGCGCCTACCCGGGCGCCGTGGGCCTCTCCAAGACGTTCGAGAGCTTCGGCCAGCGCGATGAGCCCGCGATCATGGCCTTCGGAGAGGCGCTCCGGTTCCAGACACGGCTGGGAAGGGCCGCCATCCACGCGCGGGCCCGCGACCTGGGGCAGGCGCTCGTCGCGGGCCTCGGCAAGATCGACGGCGTGAAGCTCTGGACCCATCCCGATCCCGCCCGATCGTCGGCGATCGTCTCGTTCCAGCCGGGAAGCCTCGACGTGGCGAAGCTGTCGGCGGCGCTGTACGAGAAGGACCGCATTGCCGGCGCGCCCCGGACGGGAGCCGACCGCGGCGGCCTCCGCTTCTCGCCGCACTTCTACAACCTGCACTCGGAGGTGGACCGCGCCCTGGAGGCGATCCAGCGCTACATGAAGTCGGGGGTCTGACTGGGACGAATCGCCCTCCCCGGCTTCCTGAGCGGCTTCACCTACCGGAACTTCCGGCTGCTCTGGATCGGAGCGTTCCTCAGCAGCATCGGCACGTGGACCCAGGACGTCGCGCTGGCCTGGCTCATCCACGTCCGCTTCGTCGATCCGTTCTACCTCGGCCTGCGCGCGTTCGCCTCCGACGCGCCGCTCATCACGTTCATGCTCGTGGGCGGCGCGGTCGCCGACCGCGTGGACCGTCGATGGATCCTGCTCACGTCGCAGGTCCTCCAGATGCTGTTCGCCGCCACCCTGGGCGTGCTCTATGCGCTCGGCCGGCTGGGAATCGTCCCCATCCTTCTCATCGCCTTCTTCACCGGCCTCGCGCAGTCGCAGTCCGCCCCGACCTACCAGGCGGTCCTCACGTCGCTGGTGCCGCCCAGACAGATCCCCAACGCGGTGGCCCTCAACTCCCTGCAGTTCAACCTGTCCCGCGCCGTCGGCCCGGTGATCGCCGGTGTCATCCTGGCGAGCTGGGGCACGGGACCGTGCTTCGCCGTGAACGCGGTGTCGTTCCTGGCCGTGATCGTCGCCCTGTGGCGAATCGAGCTTCCGCCTCCGGCGCCGACGAAGGGGGAGACACTGGGGGAGAGCCTGCGTGCAGGCCTGCGGCACGTGCGGCATAACCCCGTGCTGTCCGTGCTCACGGCGCTGGGCCTCATCGGGAGCCTCCTCGCCTTCCCGCTCCTGACGTACCTTCCCGTGATCGCGGGTGACGTGCTGAAGACCGGCGCCAAGGGATACAGCCTCCTGCTCACGAGCTTCGGCGTGGGCGCGATCGGCGGCGCGATCGCCACCGCGCAGCGCGGCCACGTGCCGGGACGGGGGCGGCTGATGCTGGCCACGCTGGCCCTCTACGGGGTGGCGGCGCTCGCGGCCGTGCTCTCCACGCGCCAGGCCGTCGCGATGGCGCTGTTGTTCGTCGCCGCCTGGAGCCTCGTCACCGCGTTCTCGACGCTGAACTCCCTCGTGCAGGAGAACGCACCCGACGCGTTACGGGGGCGGGTGCTGAGCATCTACGGCCTGGCCTTCCGGGGCGGGATGCCCCTCGGCAGCCTCATCGCGGGCCCTCTCGTGCGCACCTTGGGCGCCCCGGCGGTGCTGGGCTCGTTCTCGGGGCTCCTCGCCCTCGTCTCGGTCGCTGTGTACATAAGGAACGGGCGCCTGCGGGGAATGTGATGTGACGCCAATCCTTGACCCCCGCCGAGGGGGGGCGTAACCTGGCACCCAGTGAACATAAAGGACCGCGTCACCATTCCCTCTTCTCGGCCCGCAGGGCCCGCCAGACGACCCGGCGTCTATCTGAGCTGCACCGTCTGCGGACGGCTGCTGAACATCCAGTGGGCCACACGGAGTATCGTGTGCTCCTGTGGCGCTCGGGTCAGCCCCGCCCCCGCCGAGGGCAAATAAGCCGCTAGACGGGGCCGTCGTCCCGGGCGCGCTGCTGCTCCTCGCGCGCGATCTCCTGCTCCACGACCCCCCGCGAGTCCTCGCCTGGAGGCTGCTCCACGAGCCGCGGCTGGCCGAGCTTCCCGGCTGGCTCGCTCCCTTCCTTCCGCGACCCTCGGGTGCGTTCGACCGCGATCCGGTGGCCATGCTGCTCGCTTCGTTCGCGGTCGGGCTCGCCGCCGTCTACTTCGTGGCCGCAATGACCGGGGCGCGTCCGCGCGTGCGCGCGACATTGCTGGCGACCGCGGCCGTGGTCCTCGTCGCGCTGCCGACGCTGGCGCTCATGGCGATGGGCGCGGCGACGGGACGGCCGTACGGCCAGGACGGCGGTGTCGTCCAGCTTCCGCTCGCCCTCGACCGCCTGCTCGAAGGCAAGAGCCCGTACGGAGCCGATTACTCCGACAGCATGCTCGGCAAGCAGGCGCGGGCCTCGGACTTCTGGGTCCCCTACGGCGGGAACCCGATCCTGCGCCATCACGCCTACCTGCCGGGGACGCACCTGATCATGATGCCGTTCTACCTGGCGTGCCGCGCGCTCTTTGGCGGCTTCGATCCCCGCCTCGTCACGCTTCTCGCATGGGCGGTGGCGGCGCTGCTCGCCGCCAGGCTCCCGATTTCGCCGGACGCACGTCTGGCCGCGGCCGCGGCCGTCCTCGTGAACCCCCTGGTGTACTGGCACCAGATCTTCGGCGCGAACGACCTCGTCGTGGGGGCGCTTCTGGTCGGGACCTTGATGCTGATCCGGAGCGATCGCCCGGCCGCGGCCGGGCTCGTCCTGGGCCTCGCGTGCGCAACCAAGCAGCTCGCCTGGCCCTTCGCGCCGTTCCTTCTTGCCCATCTCTCGGGCGCGCGAGGGTTGCGCGAGCTCATCGCGCGGCCCGCCCTCGCCCGCATCGCACGACCCCTGGCGGCGGCGGGGCTGGTGATGGCGGCGGTCGTCGTTCCCGTGGCCGCGCTCGACCCGCGCGCGTTTCGCGCGGACATCATCGCGTACAACATGGGCTTGCCCGGCGGTGACAGCTATCCCCTCGGCGGTACGCCCGGCTTCGGCTTCGCGAACTTCCTGATCGTCGGCCGCGCGGTCTCGAGCCTGCGCGATCCCTTTCCGTTCGGCATCTTCTATCTGTTGCTCGTTCCCCTCTGCCTCCTGCTCCTCCGCCTCGTCCTCCGGGAAGGGACGCTGGCCGCCGCCCTCGCCGCGGGCAGCGCCGCGCTCCTCGCTTCGCTCTACTTCAGCCGCGTGGTCCATCCCAACTACCTCGTCCTCGCGGCGGTGTTGCTGCCGCTGGCGTTCCTGATGGGCCATCGGGCCGCGACGGAAGTGGCGGTGGCTCCGCTGCTCCTGCTCGCAGCGGCGGTCGAGATGGTCGAAGGCGAGGTGTTCCGCGCCACGTGGGCGCAGGCCTTGCCCCCGCATCCGCTGGCCGTCGATCCTTTTGGTCTCGCGACCGCCGCCGCCGTATCCGGGATCGCCGTCGCTTTTCTCTGCGACGGCCTGCTCGGAGCGCCCGCGTGGCGGCGGGGGGCGTGGCTGGCGGCGGGGGCCGTGTGGGCCGTCGTCGTGCCGACCGCCTTCGTCGTCTGGTCCGGCCAGCGGACGGGCACCGCTCGCGCCCAGGACGAATGGCTGGCCCATGTCGTGGCCCCCGCTCCCGCCCTCGAGGCGTGGAGCGTGAGCTTCCGGCGCGATCCCCCGGGGCCGCTGATCGCGGGTGCGGAGGCGGTGCCGGCCGGATCGCACCGGCCGGTGCGTGACCCGCGGCCACTGATGCTCGCCGTCGCGGCACTGGCGGCGTCCTTGCTCGCGCGCCTCACCCCTCCTGGCCCGCGGCGCCTGGTCCTGGCGGTGTCGATGCTGTCGCCGGCCATGGCCCTCGGCATTGTGTTCGGTTCTCCCCAGCCGGTCGTGCTCGCAGGCGTGGCCGGCGGCGCTCTCTTCGCTCGCGAGCGGGGGATGCGGATGCGGATAGGGCTGCTGGCCGGCGGCCTTCTGACCGCGCTGGCCGTCGCCGTCGTGGGCGGCGGGCCGCGCTGGTCGGCTATCGGCCCCGGCGTCGGCCTGTTCAACATCTTTCTTTATTGGGGAGCAGAGGCGACGGGTGCTGCGATCGGCCTGACGCTCGCAGCCATCGGTCTCGTGGGGGCGGCCGTCCTCGCCGGAGGCATGAAGGCACCGGCGTTCGCGGCGGCGGCCGCCGCCTGGCTCGTGGGCTTGTGGTTCCTGCCCTCAGCCTCCCCGCACGCCGTCGCGACCGCACTGGCTCTCATCGCGCTGAGCGCCATCCCCTCTCCCTGCAAGGGAGAGGGGCAGGGGTGAGGGTCGCAGAGGGAGACTCTCCCCCTCACCCAGACCCTCTCCCCTGCGGGGAGAGGGATTAAAGGATGCGCCGGTGAACGACGGCGCGCTCCTCACTTGGTGCCGGAGGCGGGACTCGAACCCGCATGGATTTCTCCACACGCCCCTCAAACGTGCGTGTCTGCCAATTCCACCACTCCGGCACCGGAGCGGGACAGAAGAGAAAATTCTAGAAGGTCGCCCGTCGGCGTGTCAAACGTCGCCTGTGCTACGATCCAGGTTTCTTTGGGCAGGCAACAGGAGGCCGTCTGGGCAACTTGACTCCGGAGCACATCGCGCTGGGCCTCACGACCTACGTGGTTCTGCTGTTCAGCCTCTCCGTGCACGAATCGGCGCATGCCTGGATGGCCTGGAAGCTGGGCGACGAGACCGCGATGAGGCTCGGGCGGGTGAGCCTCAATCCGATCGTCCACATCGACCCCATCGGGACCCTGCTGTTCCCCCTCATCCAGATCTTCACGAGCGTTCCGCTCCTCGGCTGGGCCAAGCCGACGCCCTACAACCCCGCCAACTTCCGGCGCGACGTCAGCATGCGGACGGGCCACGTCCTGGTGGCGGCGGCCGGCCCCGTATCCAATTTCCTCCTCGCGCTCGTCTTCACGGGCGTGCTGGTCGTGCTCGTGCGCGGGGACGTGGTCCAAAGCCGTGACAACTTCGTGCTGAGGCTCGCGGAGCTGGGGATCCAGCTGAACGTGGTGCTGGCCCTGTTCAACCTCGTCCCGATCCCGCCCCTCGATGGGTCCAAGGTGGCGTCGTTCGGATTGCGCGGGGATCTGGGCGACAGGTACGACCGGGTCGTGGGGCCTTACGGCTTCGTGATCCTCATGGTCCTCCTGATGTCGGGCGCCCTCAGCTTCGTGCTACGACCAATCCTCGACCTCATCCTTACCGTGCTCTACAGCCTGGTGATATGACGCGTCCCCGCATCCTCTCCGGCATGCGGCCGACGGGGCCGCTCCACCTGGGCCACTTGACCGGCGCCCTCGACAACTGGCGCGCGCTCCAGGACACGTACGACTGCTTCTTCGTCGTCGTCGACTGGCACGCGCTCACGACCGACTACGCGAACCCGGGCGACGTGAAGCAGAACATCCTGGAGGTGACGATCGACTGGCTGGCCGCGGGGCTCGATCCGAAACGATCCGCGCTCTTCGTCCAGAGCCTGGTGCCCGAGCACGCCGAGCTGCACCTGCTGCTGTCGATGGTCACGCCGCTGAGCTGGCTGGAGAGGGTGCCGAGCTACAAGGAGCAGCAGCAGCAGATCCAGGAGAAGGACCTGTCGACCTATGGCTTCCTCGGCTACCCATTGCTGCAGAGCGCGGACATCATGATGTACAAGGCGGACGCGGTGCCGGTCGGCGAGGACCAGGCGCCCCACATCGAGCTCACGCGGGAGGTCGTCCGCCGTTTCAACAACCTCTACGGAAGCGTGTTCCCGGAGCCGAAGACGCTGCTCACCGAGACGCCGCGAATCCCGGGGACCGACGGCCGCAAGATGTCGAAGT
>QHVJ01000470.1 GCA_003222275.1 Acidobacteriota bacterium
GCCGCTGCCTGAGGGCGCAGTCGGCGCTGCCCGGCTACGTCGTCACCGACCAGCCGATCCTCGCGTGGCCGAAGGCGCGCTACGCCGGCGAGCCCCTGGCCGTGGTCGTGGCCACCGACCGCTACGCGGCGGAGGACGGCGCGGCGCTGGTCGACGTGGATTACGAGGCGCTGGCGGCGACCGTCGAGGCCGATGCCGCCGTGCGCGACGGCGCGCCGCTCGTCCACGACACGGCGCCGGGCAACGTCCTGCTCTCGCGCCGCTTCGAGCACGGCCGCGTCGATCTGGCCATGGACGGCGCGGTGGTGGTGGTCGAGCGAACGTTTCGCACCAATCGCCACACGGCGGCGCCGATGGAAGGACGTGGCGGCGTCGCCGACTGGAGCGCCGTCGAGGGCAAGCTGACGCTCTGGTCGGGCACGCAGGTGCCGCACCTCGCGCGCCACGGCCTGGCCGAGGTGCTCGGGCTGCCCGAGCACCGCATCCGTGTGGTCGCGCCGGACGTCGGCGGCGGCTTCGGCGTGAAGGGCATCCTCTATCCGGAGGACGTCGCGCTCTGCCTGCTCGCCATGCGGCTCCAGCGTCCGGTGCGGTGGATCGAGCAGCGCCGCGAGCACTTCCTGGCGTGCGCGCACGCACGCGATCATCGCTATACGATTCGCGCCGGCTTCGACGCCGACGGCCGGCTGCGCTCGCTGGACGCGCGCGCGCTGTGCAACACCGGCGCGTATTCGGTCTTTCCGTGGACGGCGGGCATCGAGCCGCTGATGGTCGGCGGGCTGCTGACGGGGCCGTACAAGCTCGAGCACTACCGCTGCGAGGTGAGCGCGGTGGCCACGAACACGGCGCCGGCGGGGCCGTACCGGGGTGTGGCGCGGCCCGCGACGACGTTCGTGATGGAGCGCGTGCTCGATCTCGGCGCGCGCGCGCTGAATCTCGATCCCGTGCAGATCCGTCGCATCAACCTCGTGGCGAAGGCCGACCTGCCGTACACGTCGCCGACGCGGCTCGTGCACGACAGCGGCGCCTATCCCGTCTGCTTCGAGAAGGTCGTGGCGGCGCTCGACTACGACACGTTCCGCGCCGAGCAGGCGCAGCTGCGCAGCGAGGGCCGGTACGTCGGCATCGGCTTCGCCAACTACAACGAGCTGACGGGTCTGGGACGCGCGGCCTCCGCGGGGCCGCGGATGCCGTTCCGCACGGGCCACGAAGGGGCGACCGTGCGCATGGACCCGTCGGGCGCCGTCACCGTGCTGGCCGGCGTGACGTCGCAGGGCCAGTCGACCGAGACCACGCTGGCGCAGGTCGCGGCCGCCGACCTCGGCGTGCCGTTCTCGTCCGTCAGCGTCGTGCTCGGCGACACCGACGCCACGCCGTTCGGCCTGGGCGCGTTCGCCTCGCGCCAGGCCGTCATCGGCGGCGGCGCCGTCGCGCTGGCTGCGCGCGCTGTGCGCGAAAAGGCGCTGCGCATCGCGGCGCATCTGCTGGAGGCGGCGGCGGCGGATCTCGAGATCGCCGACGGGACCGTGAGCGTGCGCGGCGCGCCGGGCCGTACGCTCACGGTCGCCGAGGTCGCGCGGGTGGCGAACCTCGAGACCAACCGCCTGCCGCCCGACGTCGATCCCGGGCTCGAGGCGACGCGCTTCTACGATCCGATCCGTGGCACGTTCGCGGCCGGCTCACAGGGCGCGATCGTGGAGGTCGATCCGGCGACGGGCACGCTGATGATCCGCCGCTGGGTCTGCGTGGAGGACACCGGCCGGGTCATCAACCCGATGGTGGTCGAGGGTCAGGTGCACGGCGCGATCGCGCAGGGCATCGGCGGCGCGCTCTTCGAGCACCTGGTCTACGACGCGGCGGGCCAGCTGACGACGGGCAGCTTCATGGACTACGCGCTGCCCGCGGCGACGATGCTGCCGGCGTTCGAGCTGGAGCACATCGAGGAGCCCGCCGACAACCTGCTCGGCGTGCGCGGCGTGGGCGAGGGCGGCACCCTCGGCCCGGCGGCGGTGCTGGCCAACGCCGTCGCCGACGCGCTGGGCATCGAGACCAACGAGCTGCCGCTGACGTCCGGCCGCCTGTGGGAGGCGCTGAGAGCTCGTGGACGAACCGTCGGGGCATGATCGAGGGCGTCACGGCTCAAGCGTCCAGGATCTCGCTGAGAACTCGTCCCTCGACGTCGGGCATCGTGATGCCGAGCCGCGTCGCCACCGTCGGCGCCACGTCGCGACTCTGAATCCGGCCGAGCTTCGCGCCGCGCGCGATCCCCGCGCCGGAGGCCAGGAAGAAGGCGGCGTTGCCCGGCGCCTCGGGGCGCTGGCCGTGGGTCCCGCGATACTTCGGCGCCCCGTTCTCGTCCTCGCCGGCCGTCTCGTCCGAGAACTGAAAGCCCGGCTCGGCCTCGAAGACCGCGTCGGGCAGCATCCGGTGCTCGGCGGGCAGTCCCAGCTCGGCGAAACGCTCGCGCGGCCACGCCGCGGCGACGCCCTCCATCTTCACAACCTCGCCGGCGAGCGAGCGGAGGGCGCGAGCGTCGCCGTCGAGCGCGTAGAGATAGCCGGCGCCGTGGTTCATCACGAAGCACGCCTCGCCGGCGAATCCCGTCGCACCATCGCCGCGCACCGCGCCGAGCCGCCGCAGCCTGACGTTCGGGCGGATGTCACGCTCGACGGGCAGGAAGCCGTGGTCGGAGACGACGAACACGGCGGCGCGCTCGCGCACGTTGCCCGGCAATGCCGCGAGCAACCGTCCGATGCACGCGTCGACGTGCTCGATGGCCCAGTACGCCTCGGGTGCCCGCGGCCCGAAGAGGTGCTGGTGGCTGTCGGCGCAGAGGAAGTGGACCATCAGCATGTCCGGCGCGTGGCGATGGACGGCGTGGGCCGCGACCTCGGCGACCATCGTGTCCTTCATGAAGCGTCGCGGCAGGTTCGCCCAGTCGCCCTGACGGTCCATCGGGAAGCCGGCGGCTTTCAGCTCGTCCCAGACCGCGCGCGCCGTCTGGGTCTCGAACACGCGCTGGTCCTTGAAGAAGGGCAGGTTGAACGCGAGCGACGGCGAGTGACGCGTGGCCGGCCAGTCGACGGCGGCGACTCTCAGGCCCGCGGCCGCCGCGCGATCGTACACGGTCGGCGCAGCGAGGATCGCGCTCGCGTCGTAGATGGGGTCGCCGGTGAGGTCTTCCGCGCGGCGGGTCGCGCGGTTGAGAATGTGATTCGCAACCACGCCGTGGCGCGCGGGCTTCACTCCGGTGACGAGGCTCACGTGCGTCGGCCACGTCGTGCTCGGGAAGACGGCCGTCACGCCGTCGGCGACCGCGCCGCGCTCGGCGAGCGCGCGCAGCGTCGGCGCCTTCACGCGCTCGTCGCGCCAGTAGAAATCGGCGAAGCCGTCGATCGAGATCAGGAGGACGAAGGAACGCGTCATCGTTTGTCGGCCGGCGTCCCCCAGCCGTCGAACTCGCCGCCGACGGCGGCGGCCAGGCGAATCCGCTGCTCCACGGCCTGGGGCTGAACGATGGACGAGACGGTGGCGCTGACGACGTAGGTCACGGCCCACTCCGGCTCCTGCACCGACGGGCGGACGTCGGCCTCACCGGGCAGGAGACCCTCGAGCGAGGCCACCAGCCTGCGCGCGGCGTCTTCCGACGGAGTGTAGAACTCGAGGTCGATGTGGCGCGGCGAGTTCAGGTCGACGCCTTGCTGCCGAAGCACCTCGACGAGGCGCTCGTCGCCCTCGACCTGCGCGGCGACCAGCTCCTCGATCGTCGGCGGCTCGTGGCGGTGGTGGTGCCGCGGCCGGCGCATCCAGAGCACGGCGAGGAGCACGACGACGAGCGCGACGAGCCCGATCGTCACCCACGGGTTCTGCATCAGCCCTCCGCCGCGAGCTTTGCCTTGAGCACCTTGCCGGTGGCGCTGCGCGGGAGCGCGGCCATCAGGGTGACCCTCCGCGGGTACTTATACCCCGCGAGCCGCTCGCGACAGTAGGCGATGAGATCGTTCGTGGTGGCGCGCGCGTTGCCGCGCAGCACGACGAACGCGGCGACTTCCTCGCCCAGCTCGGCGTGGGGCACGCCGATCACGGCCGCCTCCGCCACGTCGGGGTGAGTCAGCAGCATCGCCTCGACCTCCGGCGGAAAGATCGAGTGCCCGGCTCTCAGAATGCGCTCGCGCTTGCGCCCGGTGATGCGCACCCAGCCGTCGCGGTCGATCGTCGCGAGATCGCCCGTGCGGAACCAGCCGTCCGCGAGCACCGCGCGCGTGTCGTCCGGCGCGCCGAGGTAGCCGTCCGTCGCGGCCGGCGTGCGGATCAGGAGCTCGCCGCCCTCGCCGGCGGCGAGCGTGCGGCCGTCGTCGTCCACGACGCGCGCCTCGACGCCGGGCACCGCGCGGCCGACGGCGTCGGGCAGGTCGGTCGGATCGCCGGCGAGGTACGACAGCGGCCGGAACAGCTCGGTCATGCCGTAGCCCCGCAGAATGCGCACGCCCGTCCGCGCGCGCCATTCCTGTGCGAGGTCCCACGGGCAGGGCGCCGCGCCCGAGACGGCCAGCCGCAGTCGTGTGTCGGCGAAGACGGGCAGGTCGAGCAGCCGGCGGAACATCGTCGCCACGCCGGGGAAGACGGAGATGGCTTCGCGCTTCAACAGACTGGCGACGCCGTCGGGCGTGAAGCGCTCGACGAGGCGGACCGTGCTCCCGACGAGGAGCGGGGCGAGCAGCGCGCCGTTGAGACCGAACGAGTGGGAGAGCGGCAGCGCGGCGAGCACGACGTCGTCGGGAGTCAGCTCCATCACCGGGCCGGCCCACGAGCGCTGCGCGAACTCGACGGCCGCGTGCGAGAGCAGCGCGCCCTTCGGCCGCCCCGTGGAGCCGGACGTATAGAGCACCAGCGCGGCCGACGGCGGCGCCTCGCGCGTCGTCCACCCGGCGCTCTCGGCCGCGATGTCGTCGAGCACGAGCGTGGCCTTCAGGTCGGCGAGGATCTCGGCGAGCTCCTCGCGCTTCAGCAGCGGATCGAGCGGGGCCACGGTGAGCCCGGCCTTGAGCCCGCCGAGCACGCCGACGACGAGCTGCCAGCGGTTGGGAATGACGAGCGCGACACGGTCGCCGGGACGGAGGCCCCGCCCGAGGAGGGTGCGTGCGAGCCCGCCCGCGCGCGCGTCGAGCTCGCCGTACGTGAGGGCGGCGCCGTCCCACGCGAGCGCCGTCCGGTCGGGATGGACGCGCGCCGTCGCCTCGAGCAGGGCGGCGAAGTTCAAGGGCGGTCAGCTCCGAAGGCTCAGCAGCAGCACGCCGCCTCCGACGAGCCCGATCCCCAGCCACTCGCGTAATCCCGGACGCTCGCCGAGGAACATGACGGCGAAGACAGCGACCAGCACGACGCTGAGCTTGTCCACCGGCGCCACCTTGGAGGCGTCGCCCACCTTCAGCGCGCGGAAGTAGCAGACCCAGGATGCGCCGGTGGCCAGCGCGGAGAGCACGAGGAAGAGGGCGGACTTCGGCTGGATCTCGAACGGGCTCTGCCACTTGCCCGTCGCATAGACCAGCGCGCCCAGGGTGACCGCGACGACGGCGGTGCGGAACAGCGTCGCGAAATCGGAGTCGATCCCCTCGATGCCGACCTTGGCGAAGATCGCAGTGAGGGCGGCGAAGAGGGCCGACAGCAGGGCCCAGGGCAGCCAGCTCGACAGGGTCATACGGGCTCCTTGCAGGTCATGCGCCCGGCTAGCCGAGGTGCATCTGCTCCAGAACCGCCCGGCCGAGCAGGCCGTAGGGATTCGCGAGCGTCTCGTACATCTCGAAGTGGTTGTAGCCGTGGCCGACGAGCAGCTGCACGGGCTTGCCGGCCGCCTTGACGGCGGCGGCGAAATCGCGCGTCTGGCGCTGGAATTCCGGGGTCTCGAACGTCCCGTAGGCGAGGATCAGCGGGGCGCGGAGCTTGTCGAGGTGGCGCTGCGGGCTCAGCGCGTGCTCCATCTCGTCGGTGAACTTCACGTAGCGGCTGCGCGCCGACAGGCGCACGGGCTTGAGGTCGTACATGCCGCTGCAGCAGAGCCCGCCGGAGATGATGTCCGCGGGCAGACCAAAGTCCCTCACCCAGTCGCTGATGAGCACGACGCCGGCGAGATGGGCGCCCGATGAAAACCCGGAGACGTACAGCCGAGCGGGATCGCCGCCGAAGGTCTGCGCGTTGCGATAGACCCAGGCGACCGCGCGGCGGACCTGATCGGCCATCGGAAGCAGGCTGCCGCCCACGTCCTGCACCCGGGCGAAATCGGGCACGACGTAGTGCGCGCCCGCGTTGACGAACAGCTCGGCCGCGAATGCGTTGTCCTTCGCCACGCTCGTCCGCCAGGCGCCGCCGTGGATGAAGACGTTGATCGGGGCGTTCGGCCGCTTCGTCGTGTAGACGTCGAGCGCCTCGATCGGCGTCGGGCCGTACGCATAGCGGCGCGGCGCGCCCAGGCGCGCCCGCACGGCCTCGCTGTTCGTCGCGTAGCGCCCGACGATCTGCTCGAGATTCGGCGCGTAGACGCTCTGGTCGTACGCCGCGTCGAGCTCGGCCTGGTCCAGGTCGAGCCAGACGCGCGGGCCTTTCACGCGCGGCGCCGGGCCCGGAGCCTGAGCGAGCGTCGAGCTGGCCGCGGCCAGCACGACGGCGGCGGCGCCACCGCCCAGCAGGGCGCGTCGAGTCATGTCCATCGGCATTCCTCAGTCACGGAGATGTTAGCGGCCGCTGTCCGGGTCGACGAGGGCGAGAATTTTGCCGACTGTCTCCTCGAGCACGTCGGCGGGCGCACTGGCGATGCGGCGCGCCTTTCGCACTCGCCAGTCCAGGCTCTTGAGCTGATCAGAGAGAACCGCCCCCTCGACGCCGAGCCCCGCCGGAAGGAGCACCTCGAACGGGTATCCCTTCACGTGTGAAGTGATCGGGCAGCAGAGTGCCAGGCCGACCCGGCGGTTGTACGAACTCGGTGAGATCACCAGAGCCGGCCGATGCCCGGCCTGCTCGTGACCCGCTTGTGGATTGAACTGAAGCCACACGAGATCGCCGCGTGAGGGAACGTACGAGGCCACTACCAGGTCTCGCGGCCGACCCGTTTACCCGTCGCGACCTCATCATGCAGGTTCTGCGGCTTCACCTTCTTGAGAAGGGCGCTCAGCGCGTACTTACGAGTTCGGAGTGGCCGAACCAGAAGACGGCCGTTCTCGACCGACAGATCGACGGCGGAGCCTTCCTCGACCTGGGCCTCGGCAGCAAACGACCTCGGAATCCGTAACCCGAGGCTGTTTCCCCACTTCTGAATCCGCGTCTCCATGCCGTTCCTCCGGATATACAATGAAGATACGCTGCCGGGCCGCGACCCGTCAACGCTTGTAGTGGTAAGCGACGAGAATGTTGCCTCCACCAAGCCACGTTACGGCAGCGAGAGCAAAGAAGACCAGCTGAAGGCCTGGCATCGCGGAGAACGTTCGAATAACCTCCGAGACGCTTGATGGTTGCATCTGGTTTACGCGAAGCCTAACGCATCGGCGCATCGGCCGCGCGACACGCGGCGATGGCCCTCGGTCCGAACGCTTCCGCGGCGACTGCATGCGAGCGTTAGGCGCCCGCCCCGAAGTACCACCAAGCGTATCGGACACCATAGATGACCCAGGCGGTCGTCAACCAACCAAGGTACGCCGAGCTGATGAGAGCGAATAGCCCGAGCAAGAGTCGCCATCCCGCGCTGCCGCGAGTCTTGAACGCATACCAGGGAATTACTATTGGCCACGCTAACCAAAGAAAGAACCCCAGGTCCAAAACAGATGCCACGCCAGTT
>QHVJ01000471.1 GCA_003222275.1 Acidobacteriota bacterium
CGTCACCTCTTCGAACGGCAGGAATTCACTGTGACCTGCATTGACGAAGATGCCGTCCAGGTGACCGAACTCCCGCTTGACCGTGGTGAACATCGCGTCGAGGTCCGCGAGATTGCTGACATCCGCGCGAACGGCAAGACTTCCGGCGCCAAGCGTCTCTTGAGCCGCCTTCAGCGTCTTTTCATTCAAGCCGCAGATGGCGACGCGCGCGCCCTCTCTATCGAATTCCTGCGCCGCGGCCAGCCCGATCCCGCTGTTGCCGCCGGTGATAAGGATATTCTTGTTCGCTAGTCTACCCATGGTCGTCACTCCTTTCGGTGGGATCGAAGAGCGCCTCGAGAGCTTTTAACCGCGCCCGCTCTTCCATTCGCTGATGGTCGAGGAGGTAACTACCTCTTGGCGAGTCTTGGGTGCCTGTAACCACAACGGCCCTCCCGAGTCACGGCAATCGTCACCTCACGTGCAGGCCGGATCCTAACGGCGCTGGGCTCCGATGATGAAAGAAGCCAGGGTGGCCGGCACGTTTCCAACCACGCGCCAACGGTGGCGAGTTCCGTTCTCAATCAGGACATCGCCGGGAGACAGCGACACCTCCGCGCCATCGTCGAGCTGGAGTGCCAGGTTGCCGGAGAGAACGACCCCAAAATCCGTCGTGTCGGTCCTGTGAAAGCCGGCGTTAGCTCCACCGAGTTCGTCACCATCCTCGAGGTGCATCTCGGGAGTGGGTTCTGGCGCAATGAAGTCTCCCGGCAAGTACGTCCCGATGATGAAGCGGATGCCACCTAACGGCGGGAATATACCGGGCGCCGCCGGATTGTTCCCCGCGTTCGGGTAGGTTGCGGGCTCATCCGCATTCCAGAGGAAGGCGAGCTCTCCTAGGCCAGGGATGGGCGTCCCATCGACTTTCTCGTCTCGCACAAAAATAGCCCGCCCCTTGGCGTTATGGCCGGTGACAACCGTGCGTACCTTCATTCCCTGTCTCTTTTCGTCCGGCGTGTTCATGGTCACGTTCTTGGATCGTTGTAATTTAGTTTTCATTTTTAATTTTCCTTCCGTGTTGTTGAAGTCATTTTCTGTAAATGCCTAACGAAGACCTCCCGCTGGAGCATCCGGACGCACGCGTGGCAGAGGGTCAGTGATCACGTCTCACTGGCCCATTTGTTGAGCGCGTCCGCGAGCCGGTGGGCCATTCGCGAAGTCATTCCGATCCACTCAACCGGTGTGCCGAACGCAAGGCTGACCTTGCCGCCGCTGGCCGTGACTGCGTATCGGAGCTCGCCCTCGTCGTCTGGGGTCAGGGCGCCATGGGTGAATCTGCCAGTATCACCCAGTGGTGTGCCCTGGGCTCGCGTCTCTGCTTTCATCGCTTGGATCGTCTCGGCCACCTTGCTTGTTGCACAGCTTCTTTGAACCACCGGTCCCCCGTGGTGCTCATCCTCTTGCATCATGGTCTCCATTCGGGCCAGATCCCTGGACGTTTCCTCGGTCGAGACTCGCCGGCGCCATGCCAAAGCGAGCGATGGACTCCGCCTACACTTGTGCGAAACCGGTCATCGGACGGAAGAAACACGACGACCTTCGCGATCTCCTCGGGCGTACCGAACCTGCCGAGCGGCACAATGCTGGAAAGCGGCATCGTGGTCTCCTCTTGTAGTCGTCACGCTGAGTAGTCTGCCTCGCACCCTTCTGCCTCTTGGGACATCAGCCAACGCCACGAGGATTCAAAACCGACGGCTCACCCGGAAAGTATGTATATGTAGATACATATAAACACCTTGCGCGTCGACGGCATCGCGGGTAGCATTGGCGCCATGGACGGACGAGGCAGTAGGCCGATGACCGGACCGGACGGCGAGCGGCTGTCCCTGTGTGTCTGCAGCACGCTCCGCATGGTGAGCCGGGCCGTAACACAGCTGTACGACGACATGCTGCGGCCGAGCGGTCTACGGGTGACTCAGTTCAGCATTCTCGGCGCCATCGCACGTCTGGGCGAGGCGAATCTGCGGCAACTCGAGCACACGCTCGCCATCGACCAGACGACGCTGACGCGGAGCCTCAAGCTCCTGGAACGGAATGGTGCAATCGACCGTGTTCCGCATCCCGACGGCCGCATCAAGGCGATGACGCTGACATCCAAGGGGACAAGAGCCCTCGAGGCCGCGCGCCCGCTCTGGGCCCGCGCTCAAGGCAAGGTGCTTCGCGAGCTGGGTACGACCGCGTGGGCGGACGCGCAGCGGCGGCTGGCCCACTTGCTTCGGGTCGCCGTCAAGAAGCGCAGGCGGACTCGGGGCCAGAGCCGTGCCCAGCCAAGGCGCGCACGGAGAGGAAGCCTCTGATGTCGATCGAGAGAAGGATGCGCGGGCGCGTGCATTATGGGTGGATCGTCGTGGCGGTGACGTTCGTCACCCTCCTGGCCGCCGCGGGCATTCGATCCGCGCCTGGGGTGCTGATAATCCCGCTCGAGCGCGAGTTCGGGTGGACGCGCGCGACCGTGTCGTTCGCCATTTCCATCAACCTGTTCCTCTACGGTCTGTCCGGGCCGTTCGTCGCTGGACTGATGGACCGACTCGGGATCCGGCGCGTTATGGTGATATCGCTCGCGCTCGTCGCCACCGGCGTCGCTCTCACCACCTTGATGACCGCGTCGTGGCAGCTCGCCTTGCTGTGGGGCGTGGTGGTCGGACTCGGCACCGGCACCATGGCATCCGTCCTCGGGGCCATGGTCGCCAACCGCTGGTTCACGGAACGCCGGGGCGTCGTGCTGGGCCTGCTCACGGCCAGCTCCGCCACCGGGCAGCTTCTGTTCCTGCCCCTGCTCGCCTCGATGGTGGTGCGCCTCGGCTGGCGAAGCGCCGTGCTGCTGGTGGCAGGCGTCGCGCTCGTCGTTCTGCCGCTGGTGGCCTTGCTGATGCGTGACCACCCGCGGGACATCGGCCTCCGCCCGTTCGGCGAGCCCGCCAACGCGCCGCCCACGCCGCGTCCGCCGCGCGCCGCGGTCGCCGCGCCGGTGATCGGCCTCGCGCGTGGGCTACGCTCTCGCGACTTTTGGTTGCTGGCGGGGAGCTTCTTCATCTGTGGCCTCAGCACCAACGGCCTCGTCGGCACGCACCTGATCCCCGCCTCGATGGAGCACGGCATCGCCGAGGTCAGGGCGGCGAGCTTGCTTGCCTGTATCGGTGTGCTGGACATCGTCGGGACTACCGTCTCGGGATGGCTCTCGGACCGCTGGGACAACCGCTATCTGCTCTGCTGGTACTACGGGCTTCGCGGCCTCTCGCTCCTGTTCCTACCGTACGCGCTCGGCTCCACATACCTCGGCCTCGCCGCCTTCGTGATCTTTTATGGGCTCGACTGGGTGGCCACGGTGCCACCGACGGCGCGTCTGACCGCAGACACGTTCGGCCGAGAGAACGTGGGCATCATGTTCGGCTGGATCGCCGCGTCTCACCAGCTCGGGGCTGCGACGGCCGCCTACGGTGGCGGCCTGTTACGTACCTGGCTCGGTGACTATCAGGTGACTTTCATGGGCGCCGGCCTGGTCTGCTTGATCGCGGCGGGCCTCGTGCTCCGCATCGGCCACGCGTCGCGCCCG
>QHVJ01000463.1 GCA_003222275.1 Acidobacteriota bacterium
ACGCGACGGGTACTCTCCAGGTCGTCGGGATACCTGACGTCGGGATCGCGGGTACTGCTCGGGTGCGCCTCAACAGCTTCACCAAGGCTCTCGACGAGACGCTATCGATCGGCGCCGACCATCAGGTCTTCGTGAAGTTCAGCGCGACCGAGAAGGCCGACGCCAACGGACCGTTCGTCAAGTTCAGCGGGCTGGGGCTCCGGCTGTCGGTTCTGGGACAGATGATCGCCGCGGACTTCGGGTTCGAAAAAGTCTTCTTCGATCCCAACAACACCCCGGTCGATCGGACCGATGACCAGCGCGCCATCAAGCTCACGGCCAGCCACGCCCGTTTCGCGTTCGGCGATGGCACCACGGAGTTCGTCAGGCTCACGGAAGGCGCCGGAGAGCTCTTGCTCCTCGGCAACGGCGTGGCCGGGACGCTCAGCGGCACCGTGGACACCAACGTGCCCAATGTGTCGCTCAGCGGCAGCTTCAAGCTCCTCCTGAATACGACGAACGCTCCGATCGGCACCGCCCTCGTGACGGGTGGGCTGCCGGCGGGCCCGTACGTCAAGCTCACCGGCGTCGGCGCCACGCCGCCGACGCTGACGGTCCTCGGCCAGACGCTGAGCGGCAACTTCGTCTTCGAGCAGCTGACGGTGGCGGGCGGAGAGAAGATCACGCGACTGGCCGCCGATCAGGTCTCGCTGAGCGTCGGCAACGGCACGACGACGTTCCTCACCGTCGATCAGGGCCGGGGGAGCCTGTTCATCAGCGCGGCGGGGCTCGCCGGCCAGCTCTCGGCCCACCTCAACACGAACACGACCGCCTTCACGCTCTCCAGCATCGACATCGCCGTCAACACGACCTCCTCGCCGGTCGCGCAGACGTTCACCATCGGCGCCACGCTGATCACCCTCGATCTGCCGGCCGGGCCCTACGCGCGTGTCGAAGTGACGGGCGCCGCGCTGAACGTCGCGGGGCAGTCCCTCACGGGGAATTTCGCCTTCGACAGGGTCGTCGACGAAAACGCCGCGACGGTGGTTCGGGTGGCGGCCAGCGACGTCTCGTTCGCGATCGGCGTCGGCACCAGCAACATTCTCTCGCTGACCAACGGCCGCGGCGCCTTCATCGTCACGCCGTCCGGCACCGCCGGCGAGCTCACCGGCCGCGTGGCCGTCAACATCCCGGGTGTTGCTGCCGCCGGAGACGTCACGGTCCAGGTCAATCAGACGTCCCAGGTCATCAATCAGGTGCTGCGCATCGGCGGCAGCCAGCTTCTGCTCAGTCTGCCGGCCGGTCCGTACGTGCGATTCGCCGGCAACGGGATCGGCATCGCCATCCTCGGTCAGACCCTGACCGGCGATCTCTCGTTCACCGAGCGGGCCACCGACGTTCAGCTCACCGTCGCCAACGGCCGCCTGGATCTCGGCGACGGCCTGGTCAGCGTCAGCAACGCGGCCGCGAGCTTCACGATCACGACGGCCGGAATCGCGGGCACGTTCTCCGGGAGCGTCGCCGTCAACGTGCCGGGCGTCGTGGTCACCGGCGCCCTCACGGGTGCCGTCGACACCACGAATCCCGCGAATCGCTTCGTCCGCCTCAGCGGCACGGCCGTTGCCCTCGCGATTGCCGGTGAGACGCTGAATGGCGATTTCACGCTGGAGCAGGGCACCAGCGCGTCGGGCGAGCGGGTGGTGAAGGTGGCGGTGCAGAACCTGCGCTTCCACATCGGCTCGGGCACCCCGCCCTTCGTCGATGTCAGCAACGCCGAGGGTCAGCTCCTCGTCTCGCGGCGGGGCGTCGCCGGGAGCCTCGAGGTCAACGCATCCAGCTTCGCCCTGCCGTCGGGTATCGCGCTCTCGAGCGGTTCCATCGGGATCGAGCTGAACACGATCCCCGCGGCGGTCACCGAGACCTTCGAGATCGCCGGGCAGCTCAAGACGCTCAGCCTGCCGGCCGGTCCATACGTGCGCGTGGCGGTGCTCGGCGGCCAGCTCACGCTCGGAAGCCATCCGGCGCTGTCCGGGAACTTCTTCTTCGATCGGACCACTCGCGAGGACGGGACACCGCTCACGCGCGTCGCGGTTTCCGATCTCCAGGTGAACGTCAGCATCGGCGGTAACGGCGCCGCGCTGACGCAGGGCGAAGGTGGGTTCGTCCTTCTGGGCGGCGGCGTGGCCGGCGTGATCTCGGGCAAAGCGAGCATCGCCGCCGGGCCGATCCAGGCGGGCGCAAGCATCCTGCTCAGGATCAACACCACCGGCGCCGCCGTCGACGAGACGATCGACCTGGGCGGCCGCACGGTTCTCATCCGGTTCGGCGCCGCCGAGAGCGCGGTGGTGGGTGGCGTGTTCGAGGTGTCGTTCTCCGGGCTCAGCCTCAACATCGCCGACTTCTTGACGCTCGAAGGCAACGTCACGTTCGCCACCCGGACGCTGTCGGATGGGACGCCCGCCGACGTCTTTGCGGGCGAGGGACTGGAAGCGTTTCTGGGGCGCGGACCACCCAAGCTGGCCAGCGGCGACGCGAATCCGCTCGCCCAGGGCGTGCTGCTCTCGAACGGGCGGGTCGGCCTGATTCGCGTCGGCACCAGCTATGCCCTGACCGCCGAGGGCACCGTGACTCTCGTCGGCATCGAGGGCGTCGTTCTCACGGGCACGGCCCACGTTCTCATCAACACGACGGGCCTCGCGATCGACGAGACCCTCACCATCCCCGGCAGCACGAGCCCCGGTATCGTCGTCCGCTTCACCACCGCGAATCAGGTGGTGTCCTTCGAGGCGCTCAACGCGCAGCTCAGTCTCGCGGGCCAGACTCTCACCGGCAACTTCGCCTTCGACCACGGCACGAGCGCCGACGACGTCCGCATCGCGGCGTCCAACGTGACCCTCGACCTGGGCGGCGGCTCGACCGGCCCGGTCCGCGTCGTTGGCGGGGAGGGTGTCCTGCTGCTCACGGGCGCCGGCATCGCCGGCGAGCTGAGCGGCACGGTGGTCGTGACGGTCCCGGGCGTGAGCGTCGGCGGTGCGTTCAGCATCGCGATGAACACCACCGCGTCTCCGGTATCGGCGGCGGTGACCGTCGGCGGCCAGGCGGTCGGGTTCGACCTTCCCGCCGGTCCCTACCTGCGCGTCACCGGAATCAACACGACGCTGACGGTGCTGGGCCAGACGCTCACCGGCAACTTCGCGTTCGAGCGCATCACGCGGGCCGATCAGACGAGCGCGATCAGCCTGGTGGCGACCGGTGTGACGTTCAGTCTCAAAGCGGACGCGAGAGACATCGTCGCGCTGACGACCGGCCGGGGCGCGTTCCTGGTGACGAGCGCCGGCGTGGCGGGCGAGATCCGCGGCGCCATCGCGCTCGATGTGCCCGGCGGGGTGAGCTTCAGCGGCGACTTCAGCCTGCGCATCAACAACACGAACGCCGCCATCAACGAACGGCTGACCGTGGGGCTGGATAGCTTCGAC
>QHVJ01000129.1 GCA_003222275.1 Acidobacteriota bacterium
AGACCCCGGGGCGGCTCGAGGCGATGGAAGACGCGGCGCGCGCCGTCGGCCGCCCCGACGCCGCCGCCCGCGTCGCGGACCTGCTCGAGGGCAAGGCATGACTCTGCTTTTCCACGCAGAGGCCGCAGAGGTTCGCGGAGGCCGCAGAGAACACAGGGGACTGTGCCCCGCTCTTGAAACTCATCAATGTCCTCTGCGGTCTCTGCGTTTTCTCTGCGGCCTCTGCGTGGAAGGGCCGGTGGAGCCGTAGGTGTTTCGCAAGATCCAGCGGATCCATTTCGTCGGGGTGGGCGGCTCGGGGATGAGCGGCATCGCCGAGGTGCTCCTGAACCTCGGCTACGCGGTCTCCGGCTCCGACCTGCGGCGCTCCGCCGCCACCGACCGCTTGTGCTCGCTCGGGGCGCGCTTCTGCGAAGGACACGCCGCCGCCAACGTCGCCGACGCGCACGTGGTGGTGACTTCCACCGCCGTGCACGGCGACAACCCCGAGGTGCAGGAGGCGCGCCGCCTCGGCATCCCGGTGATCCCGCGCGCCGAGATGCTGGCCGAGCTGATGCGGATGAAGTACGGCGTCGCGGTGGCGGGCAGCCACGGCAAGACGACCACCACGTCGATGGTGGCCCTCGTCCTCGACCGGGGCGGGCTCGACCCGACGGTGGTGGTGGGCGGCCGGCTCGGCGTGCTCGGCTCCGGCGCCCGCCTCGGGAAGGGTGAGTTCATGGTCGCGGAGGCGGACGAGTCGGACCGCTCGTTCCTGAAGCTCTCGCCGACACTCGCCGTCGTCACCAACGTCGACCGCGAGCACCTCGACACCTACCGCGACCTCGCCGACGTCCAGGAGGCCTTCCTCGGCTTCGTGAACAAGGTGCCCTTCTACGGGGCGGGCATCGTGTGCCTGGACGACCCTCCGCTTCAGGACATCCTCCCCCGCGTCGAGCGCCGCCTGGTGACCTACGGCGTGGCGGGCCAGGCCCAGGTGTCCGCACGTGACGTGCAGCTGAGGCCCAGCGATTCCGCTTACCAGGCCGTGCTCGAGGGGGCACCGCTCGGCAAGGTGGAGCTGGCCGTGCCCGGCGCCCACAACGTCCTCAACTCGCTGGCCGCGGTGGCGGTGGGCATCGACCTCGGCGTGCCGTTTTCGGCCATCCAGGAAGGCCTCGCCTCCTTCACCGGCGTCGACCGCCGCTTCCAGGTGCGGGGCGAAGCGCGCGACGTGCTGGTGGTGGACGACTACGGCCATCACCCGACCGAGATCCGGGCGACGCTCGAGACGCTGCGGACGCGCGCGGGCGGCCGGCGCACGGTCGTGCTCTTCCAGCCGCACCGCTACACGCGCACGCAGGCGCTCTGGGACGAGTTCTGCCGCGCCTTCAACCACGCCGACCTCCTGCTCTTGACCGACGTGTACGCCGCCGGCGAGGAGCCGATCCCCGAGGTCAGCGCCGAGTCGCTGACCCGGGCCATCTCCGCGCGCGGCCACCGACAGGTGCTCTACGCGGGAGACCTCAAGGCCGCGCTCGAGAAGCTCGTGGCCGAGGTGCGCGACGGCGACGTCGTGCTCACGCTGGGGGCGGGCAGCGTGTGGACCCTCGGCGAAGAGCTGCTGCGCCGGAGGCAGGGATGAGCGAGCGCCGCCATCACGAAGACCGGCGCCAGCGGGGCCTGCGCATCGTGCCCACCGAGCTGCCCGCGCCCCTGGAAGAAGCGCCGTTCCTCCGCCCCAACCGCCGCACCCGCGTGCGCCGCGCGCGCCGGGGTTGGATGGGGCGCTCCATCCTCCTGCTGGAGGCCACCGGCGGCGTGGTCGTCGTCGCCTCCGCCCTGTGGATCTCCTACTCGCGGGTGATGGCCAGCGAGCGCCTGCGGGTGGACAAGGTCGAGGTGCGCGGCAGCCACTTCCTGTCCGAAGGCGAGGTGCGGGAGCTGCTCGGTCCCGCGGTGGGCGAGAACATCCTCGGGCTCGACATCCAGGCCCTCAAGGGCCGCCTGCGCTCCTCGCCCTGGGTGGCGGAGGCCACCGTGGCCCGCACCCTGCCCGACACGCTGCGGGTGGAGATCCGCGAGCGGGCCCCGCTCGCCCTCGCCGAGCTGGACCGGCTGTACCTGATGGACGGTGACGGCTCGCTCATCGACGTCTACGGCCCGCGCACCGCCGGCTTCGACCTGCCCATCGTGCGGGGCCTCGCC
This sequence comes from Acidobacteriota bacterium, assembly GCA_003222275.1. Classification (GTDB taxonomy): domain Bacteria; phylum Acidobacteriota; class Vicinamibacteria; order Fen-336; family Fen-336; genus AA32. The sequence continues at coordinate 2,188 of QHVJ01000129.1, forward strand.
GGCACCACGGGGGACGCGCGCCGGGAGCGCGCGCAGCGCGCCGGAGCGCTGCTGCAGGACCTGGGGGAGCTGGCCCGGGAGGTGTCGGAGCTGAAGGTGGAGGAGTCCGGGGACCTGCGCCTCGTCCTGCGCGGGGCGGGCGAGGTGGTGCGCATGGGCCCGCCGCCCTGGCGCGATCGGTTCCTGACGTTCCTCGGTCTGCGCCGGGAGCTCTCGGCCCGCTGCCCGCAGGCCGAGTACTTCGACCTGCGGTACCGCGACCGCATCCTCGCGAAGGAGCGGGAGGCGCCCATGGCCGACGTCATTGGGGGTAAATGAACTTGGCCAAGAAGAAAGATCGCTACATCGTCGGCCTCGACATCGGGACGCACAAGATCTGCGCGATCGTGGCGGAGATCACCGAAGAAGGCCGGCTCGACGTCATCGGCATCGGCCAGGCGGAGTCGAAGGGCCTGCGCAAGGGGGTCGTCATCAACCTCGAGGCCACCGTGGAGTCGATCAAGAGGGTGGTCGAGGAGGCGGAGCTGATGGCGGGGGTCGAGATCGGCTCCGCCTACGTGGGCATCGCGGGCACCCACATCCGCGGGTTCAACTCGCGGGGCGTGATCGCCGTCTCCAGCCGCAACCGGCTCATCGAGCGCGAGGACGTCCGGCGCGCCATCGAGGCGGCCAAGGCGGTCTCCATTCCCATGGACCGCGAGATCCTCCACGTGCTGCCCCAGGAGTTCGTGGTCGACGACCAGGACGGGATCGGCGATCCCACCGGGATGACCGGCACCCGGCTGGAGGTGAACGTCCACGTCATCACCTGCTCCTCCACCGCCTGCCAGAACACGATCACGTGCGTGAACCGGGCAGGGCTGGAGGTCACCGACACCGTGCTGACGCAGCTCGCCGCCGCCGAGGCCTGCCTCACCCCCGACGAGAAGGAGCTGGGGGTGGCGCTCGTGGACGTGGGCGGGGGCACCACCGACCTCGCCATCTTCGAGAAGGGCTCGCTGTGGCACACCGGCGTGCTCCAGGTGGGCGGCGAGCACTTCACCAACGACGTGGCGGTGGCGCTGCGCACGCCCGTCAACGAGGCCGAGAAGATCAAGAAGAAGCACGGCTGCGCCCTGACCTCGATGGTACCCGACGAGGACTCGATCGAGGTGCCCAGCGTGGGCGGGCGCAAGCCCCGCATCATGGCCCGCCAGGTGCTGGGGGACGTGGTGCAGGCGCGGGCGGAGGAGGTGTGCCAGATGATCTTCAACGAGATCCGGCGCGCCGGCTTCGACCGCTCGCTCAACAGCGGGGTCGTCCTCACCGGCGGGGGCGGGATCCTGGAGGGCATGCCCGAGATCGCGGAGCAGATCTTCGACATGCCGGTGCGGCGCGGCACCCCGTCCGGGATCGGCGGGCTCGTGGACGTCGTGGCGAGCCCGGTCTATTCCACCGCGGTGGGCCTGGTGCTCTACGGCTACCGCAACCGGGCGGGGCGGGGCATCGCCGCCTCCCGGCCGGCGGCGACGGGGACCTTCGGAAAGGTCACCGGGCGTCTCATGGGCTGGCTTTCGGACTTCTTCTAGGAGGAGCTTTGGAAGCAAAGTCGGAGGGTCTGGTCTTCCCCCCCTTGCCCCTGGTGCGGGCCCGGGTGAAGGAGGCCACGAGCGAGCCTCGTTGTGAGATGTGCGGAGCCGAGGTGATCGCCTCGCACTGCAAACGCATCTGCCTCCGCTGCGGATTCATGACCGGCTGTTCCGAGGGGGTATAGGAGGTTTCATGGCCAGAGACAACGACGGCGCGAGCCGCATCACGTTCGCCGACGACGAGTGCCGCGGCGCGCACATCAAGGTGGTGGGGGTGGGCGGCGGGGGTGGCAACGCCATCGGCCGCATGATCGCCTCCGGGCTCCAGGGAGTGGAGTTCATCGCGATCAACACCGACCTCCAGGCCCTCAAGGCCAACCGCGCGCCGGTGAAGATCCAGATCGGCGGCAAGCTGACGAAGGGGCTGGGCGCGGGGGCGAACCCCGACACCGGCCGCCAGGCGGCGGTGGAGGACACCGAGAAGATCTGCGACGCCCTCGAAGGCTCGGACATGGTCTTCATCACCACCGGGCTCGGCGGCGGCACCGGCACCGGCGCGGCCCCGGTCGTGGCCTCCATCGCCGGCCAGCTCGGCGGCGACAGCGGCAACGTCCTCACGGTGGCCGTCGTCACGCTGCCCTTCAGCCTCGAGGGCAAGCGGCGCATGGCCCAGGCCATGGACGGCCTCGCCCAGCTCCGCGATTGTGTCGACTCGGTGATCGCCATCCCCAACGACCGGTTGCTGCAGACGGTGGCCCGCAACACCCCCGTCTCGGAGGCGTTCCGGGTGGCGGACGACGTCCTGCGCCAGGCGGTGCAGGGCATCAGCGACATCATCACCGTGCCCGGCCAGATCAACCTCGACTTCGCCGACGTGCGGGCGGTCATGAAGGGGATGGGCCACGCGGTGATGGGGACCGGGATCGGCGAGGGGGAGAACCGCGCCGTCGAAGCGGCCCAGCGCGCGGTCAGCAATCCGCTCCTCGAGGACACCTCGATCGAGGGCGCGCGGGGGGTGATCGTCAACATCACCGGCGGGCCCGACCTCAGCCTGGCCGAGGCCTCCGAGGCGACCGCCCTCATCACCAAGGTCGCCGACGCCGAAGCCAACGTGATCTACGGCATCGTCACCGACGAGTCGATGGGCCAGGCGGTGAAGGTCACCGTCATCGCCACCGGCTTCAATCGCGACAAGAGGAAGGCGCCTTCGACGCCCGTGGACCTGTCGAACTACGTGAGCCCCGCGGTGGCGTCGGTTCCGCCCGCGGCCGCGGAGGGCGGCGGCTTCTACCGCAAGACCCCCAACGCCAAGGTGGCTTCCGGCGGCTCGCGCCTGGACCTGGACGTGCCCGCCTTCCTGCGCAAGCAGAATGCGGGCGGGGGAGGCGGGGGCGAGTAGCCTCCATCGGCCCTGAATGAAGCGGCTCCCGGCCGTGGTCGTCGTGTCGCTCGGCGCGCTGCTGGGCACCGCCTCGGCCGGACCGCGTCCGGTCGAGGTGAAGGGGCCCTGGTGCGCCCTTCACCTGCTGAGCTTCCAGAACGACGCGGACCTCGAGCGGATCCACGCCGAGCTGCCGGCCCTCGCGGCTCGGGGTGTCAACATCCTCATCCTCGAGGTCGACTACGGCTTCGAGTTCCGCTCACACCCCGAGCTGCGGAGCTCGGACCGGCCCATCACGCGGCGCGGGGCGCAGCGGCTCGTCAAGGCCGCCAAGCGCCATGGCATCCGCATCATCCCCGAGTTCCAGAGCTTCGGCCATCAGTCGTGGGCGAAGCAGACGTTCACGCTCCTCACCCGTTACCCGGAGCTGGACTCCACGCCGGGGGCCTTCCCGCAGAACGAGGGCATCTACTGCCGGGAATGGGACCCTATGAACCCGCGGGTGTACCAGATCGTCTACGCCCTCGTCGACGAGATCATCGACGCCTTCGACGCCGATGCCGTCCACGTGGGCATGGACGAGATCTTCCTGATCGGACACGAGGCGTCCCCTTCGACGCGCGGAAAGGACCCCGCCGAGGTCTACACCAAGGCGGTGACCGACATGCATCGCCACATCACGGGCAAGCGCGGACGCACGATGCTCATGTGGGGCGACCGCCTCATCGATGCCGTCCGCTACGACTACGGCGAGTGGGAGTCGTCGAAGAACGGGACCTCGCCCGCGATCGACCGGATCCCGAAGGACATCGTCATCTGCGACTGGCACTACGAGCCGCGCGATGTCTATCCGTCGGTGCCGATGTTCCTCGAGAAGGGATTCCGCGTCCTGCCCACGAGCTGGAAGGACGTCGCCGCGAGCAAGGCCCTGATCGGCTACAGCCTCGGCCTGGGGCAACCCGGCGTCCTGGGACACCTCTTCACGAGCTGGTCGAAGCCGGACGAGCTGGCCGAGTGGCCCCCGCTCGTCGCGAACGCGCCTCTCGTTACTGCTCCTCGAGCAGCTTCGCCAGGGGGGTCAGGCCGGCCATCCTCTCGCTGAAGATCTTGAGGATGGCCATCAGGGGAACGGCGAGGAGGGCCCCCGGGATGCCCCACGCCCACCACCAGAACGTCAGGGCCACGAACAGCATCGCGGCGTTCATGGTGAACTGCCTGCCCATCACGAGGGGATACAGGATGTAGCCCTTCAGCGTGTCCAGGACCAGGAAGACGAGGACGATCGTCACCACGGGGCTGGTGTTCGTGAAGGTCAGCAGCCCCGCCATCCCGATGAGCGCCGCGGCGATGAGCCCGCCCAGGTAGGGAATGAAGGCCGTGAGGCCCGCGACGACACCCCAGAGAAGCGCGTTCGGCAATCCCAGCAGGTGCATGGCGAGGGCGGTGACGACGCCGAATACGACGTTGATCCCCGTGCTGGCGTACAGGTAGCGCGAGACCTGCTTCTCGATCTCGCGCGCGATCTCGCCCGCCCGGCTCCGCTCCTGCGGTCCCGCGACGAGCGCGATCACCCGGCGCAGGAAGAGGTCGCCGGAGGCGAGGAGGAAGAAGAGGAGGGTGAGCGTCACCACGGCCGCCTCGAGGAAGGCCTGCGTGCCGCCGAAGAGCATCGCGCCCAGGCCCTCCTCCTTCAACTTGACCTCGGGGACGTCCGGCTGGCCCGGGTTCGCGAGCTTGCCCACCTGCTCGGCCGTCTGCGTCACCTTCTCCACGGGTCGCAGCACCTTTTGCAGCCGGGTCTCGACCTGGGGCAGGCTGCGCGGGGCCTTGGCCAGCCACTCGGAGGCCGGGCCCGAGAGCGTGTAGAGGCCGAACCCGAACCCGCCGACGAGGGCCAGGATCACCAGGGCGGCCCCGGCCGGCTCGGGGAGGCGCCACCGCTTGAGTCTTCGCACCACGGGGCGGAAGAGGAAGTCGAGGATCAGACCCAGGGTCAGCGGCAGGAGCAGGGGGCGCGCGAAGTAGATCGTGTAGAGGAGGGCGAGCACGAACAAGCCCGTCTGCGCTCCATGCACCTCGTTCGCGGCGCGAGAGTCCTTGGGCGTGAGCATGGCTCATCTTAAGTGAGCAAGGGGGTGCAGCCGCGCGGACGCGGGTTATAATGGTCGTTCGCCCAAGGGAGGGTGAAGGATCAGAGTGGAGAGACGGCTCCGAGTACGGCACCGCGGCCTGCTCCAGGACGAGGTGCGCCTCTCTCCCGAGAAGCGCACCGGCACCCTCCGCGTGGCCCTCTGCTATCCCAACCTGTATTTCGTGGGCATGTCGAACCTCGGCTTCCAGGGCGTCTATCAGCTCCTGAACGCCTACGAGGACGTGCTCTGCGAGCGGGCGTTCCTGCCCGACGACGTGGACCGGGAGGACCTGGAGCGCAGCGGCCACCGTCTGTCCAGCTTCGAGTCCGGCACGGACCTCAATCAGTTCGAGGTGCTCGCCTTCTCGGTCTCCTTCGAGAACGACTACCTGCACGTCCTGCGCATGCTCAGCCTGGGCGGCGTGCCGCTGCGTGCCGCCGACCGCGGACCCGGCGATCCGGTCGTGGTGCTGGGCGGGGCGGCGTTGTTCCTGAACCCGGAGCCGCTGGCTCCCTTCGCGGACCTCGTCGCGGTGGGGGAAGGCGAGGCGCTCGTCCCGAAGATGGTGGAAGCGCTCGCGGGCGCCGGAGGTCCGCGCCGCGGCATCGAGTCGCTGACGGAGAAGGACGGCTTCTACGTCCCCTCGCGCTACGAGGTGCGCTACAACGCCGACGGCACGGTGGCGGCCTACGACGGGCCGGGCCCGGTGACGCGCCAGCGCGGCTGGCCCGAGAAGATGGCGCTGCCGCAGTCGGTCATCCTCACCCCGAACACCGAGATGTCCATGAAGTTCATGGTGGAGATCTCGCGCGGGTGCCCGTGCATGTGCCGCTTCTGCTGGGCGGGCTACAACTATTTGCCGGTGCGCGGCTTCTCGCGGAAGGTGATCGTCGATCGCGCGCGCGAGGTCCGCGCGTTCACCCGCCGCATCGGGCTCGTCTCCACCGCGGTGTGCGACCACCCGGAGATCGACGGGATCGTGGACGACCTCGCCGGCCTCGGCTACGAGGTGTCGGTGGCTTCGCTCCGCCTCGACGACCTCACGCCGCAGTTCGTGTTCAAGCTCGCCGACACCGGCGTGCAGGGGCTCACGCTCGCGCCCGAGTGCGGCTCCGACCGCATGCGGAGGATCCTCAACAAGCAGTTCACCAACGCCGAGATCCTCGACAAGGCGACCTGGATCTTCGAGAACGGTATCCAGAACCTCAAGCTCTACTACATGGTCGGCCTGCCGGGCGAGACGCACGAGGACGTGGAGGCGATCGTCTCCCTCACCGAGCAGATCCGCGCGCGGATGCTGGCCGTGGGCCGGAGCCGCGGCCGCATCGGGCGCATCCATCCCTCGGTGAACCCGTTCGTGCCCAAGCCGGGCACGCCGTACCAGTGGCTCCCGATGGAGGATCCGAAGGAGACGGACCGCAAGCTGCAGTTCCTGCGCAAGGCGTTCGGCCGGATGCCCAACGTCGACGCGATCATGAAGAGCGCGCGCACCGGGTTCTCGCAGTCGATCCTCGCCCTCGGCGACCGGCGGGTGGCGGATGCGCTCGAGCGCGCCTGCCTCGACGGCGTGGACCTGAAGCGCGGGATGAAGGCCGCCGGACTCGACCCCGCCTTCTACCTGTTCCGCGGCCGGGGCCGGGACGAGACGCTGCCGTGGGACCTCGTGGACAACGGCGTCAGCAAGGCCTACTACCTGCGCGAGCTGGACAAGAGCCTGGCCGAGCGGCTGTCGCCGCACTGCCCGGAGGTCCAGGGGTGCATCCGCTGCGGCGTGTGCGTCGAGGCGCCCAACCCGTCGTACCGGCTTCCCGAGAAGTGGAAGGCCCTCGGGACCTCGCCCCTCTATCTCAAGCCGGCCGCAGCTCGTCCGTGAGCGGCGCGTCCTCGTCCGTCGGCGTCCTCGTCCTCCTCGCCTCCTGCTCCACATCGCCCACGACCCCGCGGGCGGTGAGTCTCGGCGACCGCTTCACGCTCGCGCCGGGCCAGACCGCCCAGGTCGAAGGCACCGGCCTGCGCGTCACGTTCGAGAGCGTGACCACCGACTCTCGCTGTCCCGTGGACGTGACGTGCGTCTGGGAGGGCGACGCGGTGGTCGTCGTCTCGCTGCGGCCCGCTCCGGCCGGCGCCGCCCAGCACGATCTGCACACGGCCGGCCGATATCCCTCCGAAGCGCAAGAGGGCGACTATCGCGTGCGCCTCGTCGACCTCGCCCCCGCGCCTCGCGAGGGTCGCTCACCCGGTCCCGGCGACTACCGCGCCACGTTCGTCGTCACGCGTCGGTAGCGCTCGCCCCGCGCTCCTCAGCTTTTTCTCGAAATTTTGTGAACCCGGAGGGGTGCGGCAAGCGTCTTAGGGGGTGAGCGTCCGAGATCAGACGAGATCAGAAAGGTGTCCCGCATGCGCAAAGGCGTCATCGCCGTCACGGTGCTGGTCGTGGTGGGGGGTCTCTCCGCCGTCCTCTACAGCCGCTCCAACTCCAAGAACGACAAGGGTTACAAGCTCGTGGAGGTCTCCCGCGGCCCGGTGGTCGAGAAGGCCCTGGCCGTGGGGGCGATCCGCCCCAAGCGCGAGATCTCGGTCAAGAGCAAGATCTCCGGAATCGTGAAGCACTCGTTTCACGAGGTGGGCGACAGGGTGGCCGCCGGGGAGCCCCTCTTCGAGATCCTGCCCGACCCGACTCCCCTCGAGCTGACGGAGGCCAAGCGCGAGCTGGACATCTCCCGCAACGCCTACGAGCAGGCGAAGAAGCGCCACGAGCGGTCGAACACGCTGCGCACGCAGGGCATCCTCTCGAACCAGGACTCGGAGCAGGCGGACAAGGACGTCGAGGAGGCCCGGATCAAGCTGAACCTGTCCACGGAGCGCCTGGCCCTCCTCCAGAAGGGGCGGTCGGGCACCCAGAGCTCGCACGTCGAATCCATCATCCGCTCCCCGATCTCCGGCACCGTGCTGGAGCTGCTCGTCAACGAGGGCGACCCGGTCGTGCCGCTGACCTCGTACCAGGCCGGCACCGCGCTCACCAACCTGGCCGACATGTCGACGCTCGTGTTCAAGGGCACGGTCGACGAGATCGACGTGGGCAAGCTGCGCGAGACCATGCCCGCCCGCATCAAGGTCGGCGCGATCCCGGACAGCGCCGTCGAAGGGCGGGTGTACAAGATCGCCCCCAAGTCCAAGACCGCCGAGGGGGCGACGCTGTTCGACGTGGAGATCGAGCTGCTGCCGACGAACGGGGTCACGCTGCGGGCCGGATATTCCGCCAATGCCGACATCGTGGTGCGCGAGAAGAAGGACGTGCTGCTCCTGCCCGAGCGGCTGGTCACCTTCACCGACGGCAAGGCCTCGGTGGAGGTGCCGGGCGCCGGCGAGACCGAGCCCGTCAAGAAGGAGATCAAGGTCGGCCTCTCGGACGGCATCAACGTCGAGATCCTGGACGGCCTGAAGCAGAAAGACAACGTCGTCGAGCGCCCCCCGAAGAAGATCGAGTAGTCCGTGACCTCGCTGTCGTTCCTCCGTCAAATGCTGCAGGACGTGCGCCACCAGAAGGTGCGCACGCTCCTGACCCTGCTCGGGATCACCTGGGGCACGGTGTCGGTCTCGCTGCTCGTGGCCTTCGGCGAGGGGCTGCAGCGGCGCATCGAGAAGAACCAGCACGGGCTCGGCGAGAACATCGTGATCTGCTGGCCTTCGCGGACCTCGATTCCCTACCAGGGGTTGGGCAAGGGCCGGCGGGTCCGCGTGAACGAGGAGGACGTCGAGGCGCTGCGCCGGGAGATCCCCGAGGCTGTCTTCTCCGGAGAGTACGAGCGCGACAAGAGCGCCTTCCGCCGAGAGCGGGTCCGGCTGACGCCGCAGATGTCCGCGACGAGCCCCGTCTTCGCGGTGATGCGCAACATCATTCCCGCCGCCGGCGGCCGCTACGTCAACGACCTCGACATCAACCGCCGGCGCCGGGTCGTCTTCCTCGGCGACAAGCTCAAGCAGGACCTGTTCGGCGAGGGGGACGCGGTCGGGCGCACGATCATGATCGACAGCGTGCCCTTCCTCGTCATCGGCGTCATGGAGCACAAGGAGCAGGACTCGAGCTACAGCGGGCGGGACGTGGACAAGGCGTTCCTGCCCGACGCCACCTACAAGGGCCTCTTCACCGAGCGCTACGTGAGCAACTTCATCTTCCAGGCCAAGGACGCGGCGATGGTGCCCGACGTCACCCGGAAGGTCTACGAGGTGCTCGGCCGCCGCCACCAGTTCGACGCGAAGGACAAGGAAGCGATCGGCATGTGGGACACGACCGAGGGAGAGAAGTTCTTCCGCGTGTTCTTCGGTGTCTTCCGGGCGTTCCTCGCGATCATCGGCTCCTTCACCCTCATCGTGGGGGGCATCGGCGTCTCGAACATCATGTACGTGGTGGTGGAGGAGCGCACGCGCGAGATCGGGATCAAGCTCGCGGTGGGGGCCAAGCCCCGCTTCATCCAGGGGCAGTTCCTCACCGAGACGCTCACGCTGACCGCGGTGGGGGGCGCGCTCGGCTTCCTCATCACGCTGCTGGTCATGGCCGTCTTCCCGGCCTCGCTCGACGAGTACGTCGGCACGCCCCAGGCCTCTCCCATCGTCATCCTCACCACCGCCACGCTGCTCGGCCTCATCGGGACGGCCGCGGGCTGGTTCCCCGCCCGCCGGGCGTCGATGCTCGACCCCGTGGTGGCGCTGAAGCTCTCGTGACCGCCGTGGTGCGTTTTCCGCAGCGGAGCGTATCCTCGGCCGCCGAGCCGGGATTCATTCCCGCCGAGGCGACTCAAGAACACAAAGCGCGGAGCGAGGACGCCAAATGAAGACGGCCGAGGTGGCGATGGTGTGGCGGCTCTTCCGCGCCGACGCCGCCCACAACCGCAAGCGCATCGCCCTCACCGTCCTCGCCATCGCGTGGGGAACACTGTCGATCGTGATGCTGCTCTCCTTCGGCGAGGGGATGAAGCGCGCCTTCCACCGTACCGTTCGCGGCATGGGGGAGGGCATCGGGGTGCTGTGGCCGGGCGCGACCACCCGCGCGTGGGCGGGCCTCAACTCGGGCCGGCAGATCCAGTTCACCGACGAGGACATGGAGCTGCTGAAGGCCCGCATCCCCGAGCTGGCCGCCATCAGCCGCGAGTACTCCCGGCGCGTCCCGGTGAGCCTCGGCGCCAAGTCGGTCAACGCCCGCGTGCGCGGGGTGGATCCCTCCTTCGGGCCCATGCGCAACCTCATCCCGAGCGCGGGCGGCCGGTTCATCGACGAGGCGGACTTGACCGAGAAGCGCCGGGTGGTGTTCCTGGGTGACGAGCTGGCCAAGGACCTCTTCGGTACCACCGATCCCGTCGGCCGCACCGTCCAGATCAACCAGTCCACGTTCCTCGTGGTGGGCGTGATGCAGGCCAAGGTGATGATGGGGATGTACAGCGGGCCCGACAAGGGCCAAGGCACGATCCCCGCCACCACGTTCAAGTCGATGTACACCGACGCCCGGCCGGGAAACATGGTCTACGCGCCCGTCAGCATGGAGGCGGGCGACCAGGCGAAGTCCGAGATCTACCGGGTGCTGGGGAAGAAGTACCGCTTCGACCCCGAGGACCGGCGCGCGCTCGGCATCTGGGACACGCGCGAGAACCAGCGCATCACCGAGAACATCGCCCTCGGCATCCAGGTGTTCCTCGGCATCATCGGCGCCCTCACGCTGTTCGTAGGCGGGATGGGGGTGGCCAACATCATGTACGCGGTCGTGAAGGAGCGCACGCGCGAGATCGGCGTGAAGATGGCGCTGGGGGCCAAGGTCCGGCAGGTGATGGCGCCCTTCGTGATGGAGGCCCTGATGATG
>QHVJ01000130.1 GCA_003222275.1 Acidobacteriota bacterium
GAGCTGCGCAACCGTCTCATCGTGGATGACGTGAGGTCCGTACTTGCAGAAGGGCGCTCCCCGATCCTGCTCACCGAGCGCAAGGACCATCTTGAGCTTCTTGCCGCCGCCCTTCAGAGCGTCGCCCACCACGTCCTCGTGCTGCGCGGTGGCATGACACCAACCGAGCGACGCGCTGCGGCGGCAACCCTCGCGGCCATCCCGGACGCGGAGCCGCGATTGCTCATCGCGACCGGCCGCTACATTGGTGAAGGATTCGACGACGCCAGGCTTGATACGCTCTTCCTGGCGATGCCGGTCTCGTGGAAGGGAACCCTGGTGCAATATGCGGGTCGCCTCCAGCGCCTGCATCCCGGCAAGACCGAGGTCCGCATCTACGACTACGTCGATCGCGACGTCCCCATGCTCTCCCGGATGTTCGAGAAGCGCCTGCGTGGATATCGCGCAATCGGCTATGCCCGCGGCCCGGCGCCACTCAGGCGCGAGATTGGTGGCGCGCCCCTCGAAGCGTTGGACACTCTCGAGGCCCCTGAATGACGACCAGCAGGACGCCGAGGGCCAAGCGGCTCAGCAAGACTCGGCTCGATCGGTTGGTCGAAGAGGCAATCGTCGACTGCTACAACGAGTCGGAACAAGTCGTGGGCCTGTACACGATGATAGAGAACAACCTTGCGCTGCCGTTCGAGACGATGGTCCTCGGAGTGCCGGTCGCCGTGGAGCGCGTTGACCTGACACGACGGGAGGAGATCGTCGCGGTTTGTCGGCGCGCCGGCGTGCGACAAACCGTGCCAATCCTGGACCTGCCATTGCCATCTCGGCGACCTGCTGGAGCAGAATGGATCGACGCCTACCGCCACTGGGTTGGCGGCAGATAGTTTGGTCTTCCTGCCGCGCGTAGCACTCTGCGCCTCTTCCTTCGCCAAAACCCCGTCCGGCAGACAGGTCGTTGATCTGTCAGCTTCGTTCCGGAGACAATCCCGGCTCGATGATCACCCTCCTGCTCCACCTGCTCCGTCTCTTGCCCTTCCTCTTCGGCGGCCACCGCCAGCTCGCCCTCGAGAACCTGGCCTTGCGCCAGCAGCTCGCTGTGTACAAGAGAATGGCAGCCCGACCCAAGCTTCGTACGACGGACCGCCTTTTCTGGGTCTGGCTGGCCAAGGTTTGGGGCGAGTGGAAGCAACCCCTCCTGATTGTGACGCCCGACACTGTCCTGCGGTGGCAGCGGCGCCGCTTCTGCGAGTACTGGACCAGGCTCTCCGCCCGGCCGACTGGCGGTCGCCCGGCCGTCAACGCCGAGATCGAAGCCCTGGTCAGGCGAATGGCCGCGGCGAATCCGCTCTGGGGCGCCCCGCGAATCCATGGTGAGCTCCTGAAGCTCGGCATCGACGTGGCCGAGCGCACCGTCTCCCGGCTCATGCCGAAGCGGCGCCCCCTGCCGTCTCAGACTTGGCGGACGTTCCTCGACAACCACGTCCGAGGCCTGGTCTCCCTCGATTTCTTCACGGTGCCCACCGCGCGCTTGCGCGTGCTCTTCGTCCTCGTCGTGCTCGCTCACCATCGCCGACGCGTCGTCCACTTCAACGTCACCGAGCACCCCACTGCGCACTGGACCGCCCAGCAGATCGTGGACGCTTTCCCGAACGACTCCGCACCCTCATATCTCCTGCGCGATCGTGACCAAATTTACGGCGAGCAGTTTCGGCACCGTGTGAAGGGCATGCGGATCGACGAAGTCCTCACGGCGCCGCACAGCCCGTGGCAAAATCCCTTCGCGGAGCGACTCATCGGCTCGGTGCGACGCGAGTGCCTAAACCATATTGTCGTTCTCGGCGAACGGCATCTGCGACGCATCCTGATCGCGTACTTCGCGTACTATCACCGAGCCCGCACTCACCTCTCGCTCGACAAGGATGCACCCGCCGGACGGCCGATCGCGCCGCCGGGGCTCGGCGCGATCATCCCGATTCCCGAAGTCGGTGGCCTGCATCATCGCTACGTCCGCCGGGCGGCGTAGTACCCACACCGCACCGGCCGGTCTTCACCGACACCAACGCGCACCACCCGGTCCTCTCCTTTCCTCTGGCCGCCGGCCCTCCTGAGAGCCTGCGGCCAAGGCCGGCGGCCAGAGGATGACTGCAATCGTGTCCCCTACCCAATCTCCAGCTGCTCGGCGCCTCTCAGAGGAGCGCGGATGTCCGCCGAGCGAGCCGTACACAGTTTTGGCGAAGGACAGCGCGCCGCAACTCGGCCTGCGGTAGGCCACGCTATTGGGTCCCATTCGCTGTTCGCTCAGTGTATTTCGCACGTATTTGCGGGGACGTGAACACGCGTGCGGGCGAATCACATAGGCGCGCCAGTCTCGAAGTGGTATGGAGCTCGCGCACCACCTCTCTCGTAAGACGACGACGGAAGGAGTCAGTCGAAGTCGGGACCGAGAGCATCAACGTAGACGACGCATTTACGAAACGCGTTGCACCGGCTCGATGTCCTGCGCGCGTTCCGGATCACGTACGCGCCGGGTACAGCATGACCACGGCCCGCGCTGATGAGGGATACCATGGCCTGCGACTCGCCTGCGAGATTCGACAGCGAGGTTTTCTGAAGGTCGTGTCGATCGCGGGCCAACGAGAGGAAGGTGCCGGGTTAGCTCGCTACCCCCTCCCGTTCAGCGGGGAAGGGGTAGAGAGCATTCGCGGTGTCGCCTACACTGACCGCTTCGCGATCCACCCGTGCGCCGCGTTGTCGCGCAGCGAGTCGAGCGTGCCGGCCATCCGGTACTCCTTTTTGAGCTGCGCGAACTTATCCTCGGTGAACCGTGGATAGCTGGCGCGCAGGTTGATGTTGTACATGCTGGCCGAGTTGAGCCCGAAGATCTGGTTCTTCACCCGGCCGTTGGCCGGTCCAAGAGGCGCGAACCCATACTTCTTTTGCATGTCCTCAGGGATCTCGAGGCGACGCAAAGCCTCGATCTGCCACTGCGGCGAGCCGTGGAAGACGGAGTCGGAGCCCCAGATCACGTTGCTCGCACCAAGGCCCTTGATCCACGTGCCGAGCAGCGCCGCTGCGAACCGGGGGTCGATCACACACGTGGTGGCGAAGCTGGTCCCCATCTCGGCGTAGACGTTCTGGGTGCCGCTCTTGTCGGGCACCCGGGAGAGCTCGGTCGCCCACTTGATGTCACCCGTCTTCTGGAACTCGGTCATGGCCGCCCCCGGCGGGTCCATGAAGGCACGGAAGCATCCGTGGTAGATGATGAAGTTGAGCTGTGGCCAGTCCTTGGCCACCTTGGGGAGATCCCAGGCGGTCTGGTACTTCCAGACGTCAGGCCAGCTCTGCTCGTAGTCGGCCGGCATCAGCCCCTTGTGGATACAGATGTTCCGGATGCCGGCCTTGTCGGCCTTCTCGTAAAAGCGGTACATCAGCTTCTCGTCATCGAGCCGGAACGGGTACTTGGTCTTGGCCGAGAGCGGATCGCCGATCGTGTACATCTTCCAGCTGGCCGGCGGCCGCTCGGCCAGGGCCTTGTCCACCTCGTCCATCCAGCCGGGCTGCCCCGGCGTGAGCACGGCATGCCCCAGGATCCGAGTGCTGCCCGCGGTCTTGTTGACCATGTTGACGCCATCCGCGATCGCCTTGTTCGTCAGGAACTCCCACGAATGGTCGTCGAAGGGCGCGCCGCTCAGCACCGCCACCGACGTGTCGCTGTTGAGGAAGATCTGTCGGACGTAGTTCTCGAACTTGACATCGTACGCCGTGATCTTGGTGGGGTCGAGTCCGCTCTTCTCGAGTTGGTTCACCTCCTTCAGGAAGCCGACGAACCCTTCCTGGTTGTAATCGTCGCGCACCCAGTGCGTCTGCACGTCCATGATGAACTGGCCCTTCGTCCCCTCGGCGCGCGCCTGGGCCACCATGGGGTCCGCCGCCTCGGCCTCGGAGACGTCGAACACCTTGCCGAACACGTTGTTCATGGCCACGAAGGCCGCGGCCATGCCGCTGGCGGTCTGGAGAAACCGCCGGCGGTCCATGCCCAGCTTCTTGCTATAGGTGTCAGCCAGTTCCTTGATACGGGCCTCGACCTGCTTCTGCTGGGACGTCTGAGCGGGCGGATTGAATTCCCCGTTCGAGATGACCTGAGTCGGAATCGGCGAGCGGAAGGCGTTTTCCGCCGGTTCGACTCGTGCAAATTCTCGATCACTGAAGTACGTGCCCATGGGCGTCTCCTCTTCTCTCGCAGGGCTCCCGCCTGCGGCGGTCACTGCAGCAAGAGGGTTCGTGGGCGGCCCCCGAAGGCTCCGGACTCTCCGGCAGCGCTCGCCGGCCTCACCCATCGCGTCCACTACCAACCGGCCACTTGACGTCACCACGACGCTCGGCCCCGCCGGCCGCTGCTCGTCGGTGTATCGCGACAGCCGGTGTCCCGCGCGGCGGCGCCCTCGCCTGTCGGCGCGGCGCCGCGGCGCCTTGGGACCCCGCCCCGTTCGGTCTCCGCCCAGGCTGGGCCCTGGTCCACTCCTTCTCGACGGGAGCCGCGTTCACCACAGCGGGGCTCATCCCACGTTGTCTCCGGCTTGTCAATTGAGAATCTTAACGCCGCCAGAACATACGCGGTCCACTCGCGGGGCAACGCGGCGAGGTGGCATAACGAAGCGCACGGCGCCGGCTTGCCCGCCTCGCGAGTGCGGGATCGAGAACGTCTTCCTGCCGCCCCACAAGTCGATCCCCGATGAGTCCTGTGTCTACCGTGCGCTCGAGACCTGTCCTTCGCCAAAATTCCGTCCGCGGTCAAGTCGTTGATCTGTCGGCTCTGATCCGGTGAGAACCTAGGCTCGATGATCACCCTCCTGCTCTACCTGCTTCGACTCCTCCCGTTTCTGTGTGACGGCCGTCGGCAACTCGCCCTGGAGAACCTCGCCTTGCGCCAGCAGCTTGCCGTGTACAAGAGAATGGCGCGCCGGCCCAAGCTGCGCCGGAGTGATCGCCTCTTCTGGGTGTGGCTAGCCAGGGTCTGGGTCGGGTGGAGGCAATCTCTCGTGATCGTTACCCCCGACACTGTGCTGCGGTGGCAGCGGCGCCGCTTCCGTGAACACTGGACCAAACTTTCTAGTCGGCCCACCCGGGGCCGCCCGCGGGTCGACCCCGAGATCACGGCTCTTGTCATACAAATGGCCGCGGCCAATCCCCTCTGGGGCGCCCCGAGAATCCATGGTGAGCTCCTGAAACTCGGCATCCACGTGGCCGAGCGCACCGTCTCCCGGCTCCTCCCGAAGCGCCGCACACCTCCCTCGCAGACCTGGCGCACGTTCCTGACCAATCACGTCCGCGACCTGGTCTCCATCGATTTCTTCATCGTTCCGACTGTGCGCTTGCGTGTCCTGTTCGCCTTTGTCGTGCTCGCACACGATCGCCGGCGCGTCCTCCACTTCAACGTCACCGAGTATCCCACTGCTGCCTGGACGGCCCAGCAGATCGTGGACGCCTTCCCGGACGACTCCGCCCCGTCCTACCTCCTCCACGATCGCGACTCGGTCTACGGCCACGCGTTCCGCCAACGCGTGAAGGGCATGGGCATAGGTGAAGTCCTCACGGCGGCTCACAGCCCCTGGCAGAATCCCTTCTCGGAGCGGCTCATCGGCTCCATCCGGCGCGAGTGTCTGAATCACGTCCTCGTCCTTGGCGAACGGCACCTGCGCCGCACCCTGGCTCGCTACTTCGCGTACTACCACCGGGCGCGTACTCACCTCTCGCTCGACAAGGATGCGCCCCACGGCCGCCCAATTGAGCGGCCGGAACTCGGCAAGGTCATCCCGATTCGCGAAGTCGGTGGCCTCCACCATCGCTACGTCCGCCGGGCGGCCTGATCCAGCTCAATCGGTTCGCCACGATCGGGCCCGTCCTTCCGTCAGGCTGCTCGCCGCCCCACCCCCAAAAGGTCCGGCGTCCTTCAGTGGCGACTCGACGGACCCGCACTGCTGGCCTCCCCTCCTGTCTGCAGTCTCCTAAACGTTCCTTGGCGTGTCGCGAGAGCATCGGCCGTCGTCCACTGAGTGGGATGAGGTTTTGGCGAAGGACACCGACGGTCTTACGATGCCGGTCGTCCCTACCTCCAACAGCCTGGGTCCTGGGCATCTCGGTGCCCCTGAGCGAGTCGGCTGAGGTTTTGGCGAGGGACAGCCGCGCGGCCTGTCGCGGCGGAAACACGAGGATCAAAAGACCGGTAGTGCACTGGAAGAAGCTCGGGATACGTTAGCCGGAGAGGAACGCGTGTTTCGTTGGAGACGGGGGCTATAGTACCGCGCTCCATAGTAGTAGAGACCGGTGCCAGCGTCCCGTGAAGGTATATGAGCTCGTCGACGGTCCAACGGATCCTCACGGGCGAGAAGACACTGGCTCGTATTGTCAGCCGGAGCCATGCGCTTGGACTACAGGCACCCATTCGTACCGAAGATCGAGTGCTTCAATACGCCAGAGCGCGCCACGCGAGAATCGGATTTGATGCATGACGTAACCTCGTTCGGATAACTGCACCTCATCCGCAAGCCAGTCGCCATGACCGACACTTGCTGGCGGCGTCTCGAATTCGAGAGGTGCACCGAGTTCGTACGATTGCACGCCAGGATAAGTGAATCGAATCCGAGCAGCATGGCTTGCCGCCAAAAGGTCGATGGCGATATTGATCGCGCGCACTTCTCGGCGGAGCCCGCTGAACGGTTCCTCAATCACAACGCGCTCTATCCAGCTGTCGTGAGGCGATTTCTCGTGCTCATAGTCGGAATGTAATTCGGCGCTTGCATAGGCGTAAGCGGCGGCGGGCAGTCTTCCCTCGAGCGATCGAATGTAACGTAGATACGCATTCCATTTACTTTTAATCAGGTCTGGTGCCGCGGTCGCGCCAAGCTTCGGGAGGTCGACGATGAAATTCATGATGTAGTTGCTAGACTGAATGGCGATCGGGCGAAGAGCGTTCCATCAAGCATGTGGCTGCCGTGCATCACGTCGTTCCGCCGCACCTCGTGACGTTATCCCGACCCTGCGTTCACTTCAACAGCACGCTAAATCATAATCTCATTAGAGCGGCACTTCGGTTTTCGCGATCCGGTAATAAGACACTCGATTGCGTGGTCCAACCCTTCGCATACGCCAGGAGTCGGCAGGCATACAAGCCACGTCACGACCCCTGCCTTGTCTGGGCGCAGCAAGCGCTTGATATGGCCCTTAATATTGGCCGTTCCCTTCTTCGGGATCGCACCAACTTTCCGCGAATCTTCGATCACTCTTCCGTTGAGTCTGTTGACGACATCTCTCGGCATCCCCTCGGGCATCGTGCCGCTGAGTCCGTGGCGTGTCTTCCATCCATCGGGACCCGCAATGCCGACCTCTACGCCCTTAGGATCAAAGACGTGATACTCGTAAGGACCACCGGCGCGCGTGGGAATGATATCGACGCGAGCCGACCAACCATGGCCAAGGTCGAGTTCGCTTCCTGCAACGCCTTGCGGATCCTGCCACCTTAACGGATTCTGCCAGACGTATCCATACAGATTGACGTCGCCGCCGGTCAGGCCAATCGGATCCTCGCTCACGAAGCGGCTCAGCACGGGGTGGTAATATCGCGCTCGATAATAGTAGAGACCGGTGCCATCGTCCTCGCGTCCCGTGAAGGTATATGAGTTCGTCGATGAGCTCCCAGATGCGCTCGCCACCCCAAACGGTTCATAGGTGAACGCTGTCTGGATAGTGCCCGCGGCATTGGCGAGGGCGAGCGTCGAGCCCAAAGCGTCCGCAAGCAGTTCATCTGTCTCGGTCGCAGTACTACGCACAAACCGCTCGTCGATGCCAAGCCCAACAACAAGATTAGCCGTCATCGTCCCCATTTGTTCTTGCACTGTGTTAAAGCCGTCATAGAGAAAAACGGTTGTGCTCCCGCCGACCGCTTTTTGTCGTCGACGTCCAGAGCCGTCGTACACGAATGTGGCCGAAATCGGACCGGCGATCGCTGTGAGTTCATTTCGTGCATTCCAGGTGTACGTATTGGTGCCGTCGCTCGTCAGATTGCCGTTCAAGTCGTACATCAGCGCCTGTCCACCGAACGTCAACTGATGGTTGGCGGCGTTGTATGTGGCGCTGGCGATCGCCGCCGGCTGCAGCGTCCGCGCCCATGTGCCGCCGACCGCGACGCGCTCCCCTGCCTCGTTGTAGTCGTAGGTCAGCGTCCCGAGCGTATTTCCGCCGAGCTTATAGGTCAGTCCCGTTAACTGCGAATCAGCATCGTAGCTGTATTCAGCGCGAATCCCGTTAGGCAGAGTGTGGCTGGTGCGCCGCCCGGCATCGTCGTAGTCAAAACTGACGATCGAAGCACCCTGCGTTATAGTCTTCAGTTGGTCGGCGTCGTCGTAGTCATAAACTACTTGGTTCTGGTCAGGAACACTCATCGTCGTGCGACGACCGCCCGCGTCATAGCTGTACGTCACCGTGCCGAGTGACGTGGTCTCCGTGCGTAGTCGGTCGAGTCCGTCATAGGCGAAGGTGATCGTCCCACCGATCGAGTCAACGATTTGTGTGACTCGGTTGCCGGCATCGTAAGAATACTCCGTCGTTGATTCGTCGTTGTACGTTACGAGCTTTCGCCGATCCAGTTCATCGTATGTCGTCCTCGTGATCTGGCTTTTCCGGTCCGTGACTGTCGTCAGGTTGCCGTTATTGTCGTAGACGTACGTCTCGAAGCGAAGCAGCGGATCCGTTCGCGCGGTCTTACGGTCCATATTGTTGAAGTCGTACGTCGTCACATTCGAGCGCGCGTCGATGACTGTCCGCGAGTTTCCGTTCTCGTCGTAACTGAACTGCGTCAGGCCGCCGAGCGCATCGGTGATCTGCGAGATCTGGTTCAGCGGATCGTAGGTGTACCGTGTCTTCCGTCCGAGAGGGTCGGTCACCTCGACCAAACGCCCAAGCGCGTCGGTGAAGCGCGTCGTCACCTTGCCCGTGGGATCCGTGATACTGATCAGGTCGGCACCCTCATAGGTGAACGTCATCGTGCCAGCGGGCGTAGTGACCGTGATCGGCTGGCCGGACGTGTTGTAGGTAAACGTTATCTGCTTGCCGAGCGGATTCGTGATCGACGTCAAGTTCCCGACGGCGTCATAGCCATATGTAGTCGTATGGTTCGGCAGTGGTTCCGTGATCGTGGCGACATGATTGAAGGTCGGCTCATAAGTGAACGTCGTCGTCACCGCATCAGGCGTGCCGTATAGTCGTGTGACAGTGAGCAGACTACCGGTGTTGACGTCGTATCCATACGTCGTCGTCCGGCCGAGCGCGTCGGTCATCGATGTCACGCGGTTGGCGCTGTCGCGGACGTATGTCGTCGTTTGTGCGATCAGGGTGCCGTACGCGTGTGTGTCTGTGAGCGCGTAGCCCGCGGCATTGAAGGTTACGCGACGAACGTAGCCGCGCGGGTTCGTCACATCGGTCTGGATGACTTTGCCGTTTCCGTCCAGTGTGTACGCAAAGTCGTAGAACGTCCCATCGATAGACGTCTGACGGCTCACGCGGTTATTGGCATCGTAGGTGTTTGTCAGCCACTCGATGCGGCGCCCGTCCGTGATCGTCCGCAGCTTCGGAACGCCGCCGCCCGCCATATACGTGTAGTCGGTCATGCCGCCAGCAGGATTAGTCACCCGGCTCAGCCGGCTTTCGGTGTCGTACTCGTAGGAGACGGTGCGGCCGCTGTTGTCCTTGATCTGAGTCACGCGGTCGACGCCGGGTGCCGGGTCATGGGTGAACTCGACCCATCGTCCGTTCGGTGAGACGATGCGCTGAATCCGCCGAGTGGTCGGGCCCCGCGTGATCGTGAGCCGGTTGCCCAGGCGATCGCGAATGGCGATCAGCATCGGCCCGGGCAAGCCGCCGATGCCGGTAAACTCGTAGACCGTCCCGTCCATGAACGTGATGGCCCAGCCGCCGAGCCCGCCGTCGACGGTCGTGTTCCACGCTAGGCGCGACTTGTAGAAGCGCGTCGGCGTGGTCGTATGCTCCATGATGGAGTCGAACTTCGTGCTGCCCGAGATCCGGTCGTAGTGCACGCGGGCCCCATCGGCAAGGACCAACTCGGCGAAGGTATAGTTCGTCGCGTCGCCGGTGAGGTAGATCTGATAGTCGACGTTGCTGCTGCCCAGCTGGTCGGGGGTGGGATCGCCCGGCCGATGGGCGCGGCTGATGACGATCGGGATGACGTCCGGCACGACCAGATCCGTCTTCTCGAGCGTGAAGAGCCCGGTTCCCAGGTCCACCGGATCGCCGCCCCGCACACCGCGCAGGATGGCTGCGAGGAAGTTTTCGACCGGGCCGAGGATGTAGCAGGTCACGCGCTTGAGGTCGACACCCGCATCCGGCACGACCTGCCGGCCGTCCGCGCTCACCGTGCCCCGACCGTATGTGTACCAGCCGCCTTGCCACGCGCTGTAGCTCCACAGCGTGACGCGCGCGCCCGCTGGCAAGCCGTCGACGTTCGGCACAATCATGCGGACGCCGACCGAGCTCGGTGTGCCGTCCGGCCGGAGGACCAGGGCGCCGTGGGCCTGGGGGGTGAAGACGAGCGTCGCGCCCATGGGAGTCGGAATGGGTGCGCGATCGTGCGGGATGCGCGTGATCGTCAGCGAGCGCAGCGGCCCGGCGGTCGTCTGCAGAACGACGTCGGCCGGAATGCGAATCTCCAGATACGGAATGCGCGGCGTCGTCGCCACGATCTCGTGCGGCGTCGGCACCGGGATTTCCGTCGCGTGCTGCGTGTCGATGAGCGGCATCCACACTGTGAACGGCAGCACCGTGGTCTTGCCGGCGGTCAGTGGCAGACCGTAGTCGAACGTCCCGTATGTCTTTCCCGGTGCGTTTGCCGTCGAACCATCCATGATCAGGATCTGGTACCCGTCGCCGACCTCGCTGAGCAGGAAGCGGCCGGTATCGTCGGTCAGCGTCGATCGGCGGCCGATCCTCAGCGTGACGTTCGCGAGGGGCTCGCCGTTGAGGCGGAGCACCTGGCCTGAGAGCGCCGTGACCCCGTCGGGGGCCTGAAGCGGCGACAAGTCTTGCCAGCGCGAGTACGGCTTGCCGTCGCGACGCTCGCCGCGCCACTCCTCGTTGTCTATCTCGACGCGATCGCCGCCATACGGGCCGACGGCGGGCGCGTGCGAATGCGCAGCGGCCCCGCGCAGATCTGCCCCGGCCGCCGTGTCGTGCGCGCCGTGATCGCTTCCATGAGCAGTGGTGGCTTCGCTGGCCTGGGTCGTGAACCGCACACTGCTCCACGCCGCGACGTGGCCATCGACGTCCTGAACGCCGTTCACCGTCAACGTGTACTGCGTGCCGGGCGACAGTGCACGATGAGGGGTGACGAACACGAGCGATCCCTGCTCGGCGACCACGAGCGTCGCCGCTTCCACGCCGTCCGGCCCGTGAAGCGAGACCGTCGCCGGGGTGACGCTCTCGAGCTGCAAGGGCTTCGAGAAGCGCAGCGCGAGCACCGGTTCGAGCGTGACCCCGTCGGCACCGTCCAGGGGCAGCGCGCCGGCAATCTCCGGCGCCTCGCCCGGCAGCGGCGCAGTCGGGGCGATGTTCACCGAGCCGAAGCGGTCATGCTGCGGATCGAAGACCTCACCACCGGCGACGAGCGCTCCGGCCGCGTCGCGCCCGCCCCAGAGCACCACAGAGCCGTCGGCCAACAGCGTCGCCGTATGCTCGATGCGAGGCTGCGCTAGCGGCGTACCGATCGCCTGTGCCTCCTGCCGGTGGAAATCCCACAGCTGCGCCGCGGCGAGCGGATCTCCGGCGGCGCCCCGGCCCCCCGCGATGAGCACGCGCCCGTCCGTCAGGAGCGTCGCGGTGTGGTCGGCGCGCGGGAGCAATCCCGCATCGTCCAGCGCCGCCGGCGTGCCTGTCACGAGGTCGATGAGCTCCGGCGCGGCGACCACGGCGCCCGAGCCTCCGACGCCGCCGACGACGAGCACGGTTCCGTCCGGCAGGACTGTGGCGGTGTGGCCCGCGCGGGGCGTTCGCAGCGACGGTAACGCCGTCCGCGCGCCGGTGGCCGCGTCTTCGATCACGACGTCGGCCGTCGCGCTCGAGCCGACCTGACCGCCGACGAGTAGCCACCGGTTCCCCGGCAGCCGCGTCGCCGTCTGGCCTGGAAGCAGCGCGCCCGGCTGCGGCGCGGCTTCGACACCGGCCACCGACGAGAGTACGAGCGCCAGGAGCGCCGCCCAGAGCAGTCTTCGAAGCATCCGACCTTCCTCCCTCATGGATCGGTCACGCTGATGTCGACGCTGCCAGTGTTCCATGTGTCGGGATCGACCCGGATCACGTGCGTGCCGGTGCTGCCGAGCGTCCAGCCCATCGTGAAGGCCGTCGTACAGATGTGGATCCCCGAGCTGTTCCCGCCCGCCTCGTAGAGGGTCAGCCCCAGGCAGCCGATCGTGCTGTTGGTGCCACGAATCGTGATCCCCTCTCCTGACGTGCCCGAGAAGCTAACGTCCCCGTTCTGCCCGGGCACGGGCAGGCTGACGGTGAACGCCGAGCCGTTGATCGTGACCGAGCCCGTGGGGTTCGCGGGCACGTCGTACAGGGTTACCGTGATGTCCCCGGTGTTGGTGGCGTTGGGATCGATCAGCAGGGCGTAGGGCCCGCTGCTTCCCAGCGTCGTGGGCTCGAGGAACCCCACGGTGTCGTAGTAGGCGGTCATGGCCGCCTGGGTAGAGCTATCGGGACGAAGGATCGTGACAGCCGCCTGGCCGATCGTGACCCCGGTCGTCTTCAGGCTCAGGCGCTGACCCGAGGTGCCGGTAAACGTCAGCCGCGCGCGCTGTCCCGCCCGGCTGATGCTCACCGTGACGGCCGAGCCGCCGGGAACGATCGTGCCGGTGACTTCTTCGGAAAGCGTGAGCGTCAGCCCGCCCGTGTAGTTGCTGCTCGGGTCGATCTGGATGACGTAGGTGCCAGACGTCGGCAGCACCGGCAGGTCGATGCCCGCCGGGGACGTTCCGATCGTCGAGGGGCCGGAGAGGGTGCTGCCGTCCGGCTTCAGCACCGTGAGGCTCCCACCGGAAAGCGTGGACGACGTCAGGCCGATGCTGAGGCGCTGGCCGGCGGTCCCGTCGTAGCTGACGCGCACGCGCTGCCCCGCCCGCGGA
>QHVJ01000454.1 GCA_003222275.1 Acidobacteriota bacterium
GATGTTGGCCAGGTGCGGCAGCGCCGACGAGAGGTGGCCTTCCAGCACGTCGCAGTTCAGCATCTTCGGGTCGTTCGCGCGGATGGCGTCGATGAAGTTCTGGTAGTGGGGGTATTCCGTGCTGGTGAGGACCAGGGGGTCGCTGCCGCCGGTCTTCTCCTTGGGCACGTCGGCGCCCGGCCCCTTCTCCTCCTTGCGGCCGAGGTAGGACTGCCACTTGCGCCCGTCGCCGTCGATCCAGACCCAGCCCTTCGTCCCATAGAAGAGGTTGCCGATGCGCTGGGTGCCCTCGTCGTTGGTGTATCCGCCGCGCGTGCCGAACTCGAGGATCTTCCCGTCGGCGTACTCGAAGATCGTCGAGTGGAGGTTCGGCGTCTCCTGCGACGACTCCTCGCCGAAGTAGCCGCCGCCCGAGCGGATCCGGACCGGGTGCTCGTTCTTGCCGAGGCCCCAGCGCGCGATGTCGAACTGGTGCGGTCCCTGGTTGCCGGTGTCGCCGTTGCCGTAGTCCCAGTGCCAATGCCAGTTGTAGTGGAAGCGGTTGCGGTTGAACGGCCGCGCGGGCGCGGGGCCGAGCCAGAGGTCGTAGCTCACGTTGGCCAGATACGCGTTGTCGTAGCTGGGCTCGTACGTGCTCGCTTCGACGTTGAGCTTGTACTGCTCGCCGGGCGCCATCGGCCCGTCGGGGTACTTCCCGATCGCCGGCCGGGGCTTGAAGCACAGGCCGCGGGCCATGTAGACCTCGCCGATGCCTCCGTCCTGGATGTACTTGATCGCCTCACGCACGGGGGGACGGCTGCGGTTCATGGTCCCCACCTGCACGAGCTTGCCGTAGCGGTGGGCGGCCTCGACCATCTTGCGCCCCTCCCACACCGTGTGGGAGGCCGGCTTCTCCACGTAGACGTGCTTGCCCGCCTGCAGGCCCCAGATCGTGGCGAGCGCGTGCCAGTGGTTCGGGGTCGCGATGATGACGGCGTCGACGTCCTTGTCGTCGAACACGCGGCGCAGGTCACGCTGGTAGCCGGGCCGGAACGTCTCGACGTTCTTCAGCGCGGGGTCCTGCGCGCGCGAGGCGAACAGGTTCTCGTCGACGTCACACAGCGTCTTGACCTCGACGTTGGTCAGGCGGGCGAAGCCACGCTTCACGGCGTCCCCCTGCCCGCGGATGCCGATGCTCGCGACGACGACGCGGTCGTTGGCTCCCCGCACCCGCCCGCCGAGGGCGGGGCCCGTCTCGGGCTTCGTGGCACCCACGACCGTCTTACCCGCCGCCACGCCCGCCACGGCCAGGATGGACCGGGACGCGAAGTCGCGCCGGGAGATCTCTCTCCGCTTCGACATGTCTCACCTCCGGACAGCCTCGTGAAGAATACAGCCTACTGCGTTCCGGTCCGGATCGCCAGGGGCGCGAAAGAGAAGCACGCGCTCGGCGGCGAGAGCTAGCCCCCGCCGAGCACCCGGCGGATCGTGCGGTGCAGCTTGTCGGTGTCGGTCACGCGCAGGATCAGCGACAGCTTGAGCCGCCACTCGCGGGTTTGGCGCTCGCCGACGGCCAATGGCAGCACGACCGAGTCCAGGAAGGCGACCCCGAAATTGGCTCCGTCCTGGAATCGGGCCCAGCGATACTGGAATGCAGCGTCGAACTTCAGGCTGTTGGTGTTGTAGCCCGTACCCGCGGCGAGCATCGTGTAGTTCACGGGATCGAGCGTGTAGGGGCTGCGCCCTCCCTGAGGCTCCCAGGCGGCGCCGAACCGCAGCGGGACGACGAATCCCTCTCCGGCGAAGATGTGCTCCGCGCCGGCATTCACGGAAAGGGTGTTCCGGGTGGTGGTCCGGTCCGCCGGCAGATTGTCGAACAGGTTCACGCGGCCGGTCACGGGCGTGTCGAGCTCCGCGTCCTTCCAGTTGTCCCAGGTCAGGTCGAGGTCCACCGTCCAGCGCGTCGCCGGGCGCCACGCGCCGCCGACGCCCAGAGCTTGTGGAAACCGCAGCGTACCCTGCACCGCCGGCAACCGTGCCGGAGGCTCACCGCTCGCCATCACGCTTCCGCTGGTCTCGAAATCGGACCGCAACGGCCTCTGGTGGAGCAGGCCGACGCTCCAGCGCGGATACGTGAGCATCAGCCCGAGACTGAAGTTGTTGCCGCGCACGCGGTTGGCTCCGGTGGTGTTCAAGAACGCGGGCGGAACACCGCCGGCGAGGGGTGTCTCGCTGACCGAGGCGTGGTCCGTCCAGTCACCGCGCCACAGGTTGAAGCTCGCGCCCAACGCGAGCCGCGGCGTCAGCTTCACCGCCCCCGCAATCGAGACGATGTCGACGCTGCCGAGGGTGTCGCTGTTGCTGTCCATGCGTGCGGCCGGAGGAGCCTCCGGGGCTTGCGGTTCCCGGTTCAGCGAGACGATCTCGCGAAAATCGAGCGTGTAGAGTCTTCGCCACGCGCCCTGGAAGGTCGTCGGCTTTCCGAGGATGGTCACCGGAACCGCCAGGCTTGCGAAGTCGAGGTAGGTGCTCTGGTAGGAAGAGGTGGCGGTCGTGAACGCCGAGAGGTCGTCGCGCGTCCGAAAGCCCTGGGCGCGCAGATTCTGTCCGGCGGTCGTGCTCACGAGGGACAGCTCCGGCTTGCGGAGCTGGCCGAGACCAGCGGGATTCCAGGACGCCGCGGTGCCGTCGTCGGAGACGGCGATGAAGGCGTTTGCCATCCCCGCCGCCCGGGCGCCTGATCCGGTGCGGGTGAAGATGAATCCTTGAGCCGTGGCGCTCGAGCCGTCCACGCACAGGACGGCCAGCAGCACGCCCAGAGCGCGCGGGAACATGCGTGACAGTATACGCGCCGCCGCGCGCGGCCCGCCCGGCTCAGGCCGCGCGGTTCAGCCAGTCGCGCAGGGCGACCACCAGGTCCTCGGCGGACGCCGGCCGCTCGGCCGGGTCCTTGCGCAGGAGCTGCA
>QHVJ01000455.1 GCA_003222275.1 Acidobacteriota bacterium
GTGGCGACGCCGTGCCAGCAGGGAAGTCAGCCTCCCGACCAGCACCAGAGCGGCATCGTCTTCTTCCCCGGCAGCGTGCCGCTGTACCGGGGCGGTCAGCTGATCGGCGGGCTGGGCATCAGCGGGGACGGCGTCGAGCAGGACGATCTCGTGGCCGCGGCCGGTGGCACGGGCTTCGCCCCGCCGATCGAGATCCGGGCCGATCAGACCGTCATCGGGGGGGCTCGCCTGCCATTTCTGAAGTTCCCGAGAAACCCCGAGGCGACGGCGTCGGTGTCCGCGAGCCTCGCCGGCGGAGCAGGCGCCGGGGTCACCGCCGGCCTGACGAACGTCCGATCATCGTTCCCGACGACGTTCGCCCAGGACTGGGCGTCGGAGATCGCGGCCGCGGCGGCCGCGCCGGACGACACGTCGGGGCCAGCACCGCCGCCGATGGCGGTCGGTGTTTCGACGGTGTTCGGCACGCCGGCCGCCGACGCCCGGACGGCTGAAGCGTCGCCGGCCGAGCCGTCCGACAACGGGCGCCTGGTCATCAAGGTGCAGCTGGACCCGTCGGTCCTGCTCGTCACCAATCAGCCGCTCGACGTGCCTCGCCTCCTGAGAGGTGAACGGATCAGGCCATAAATCGCGTCACACCCGCAACGTAACAATCGCGCAACAACAGTATCCAACTCCACAACGCCTGCTCGCGACCTTGCAGGGTGCGCAAGTTCCCTTCACCCAGCCGTAGGTGAGATGGGATGCGCCAGGCGTGGGCAGCGGACCAAGTCCACGCCATCCGGACGATTTCGCGCGACCCCGGCCATGCTCTGGTGGTCAACAGGAGTGGCACGGGACGTGCTGCGTTTCGCGCGCACTTCGCAACAGCGCAGAGGCACGATGACGGATCCCGAGACGCGTCAGAGGTGCGCGAGCAGCACGGGCGTCCTTCGGAGGCCAACCCGCATCCCCACCCCGACGGCTCCGGCGCTCTCATCGCGTCCACAACGGCATCATCGAGAACTACCACAGCCTCAAGGTCGCGCCAGGAGGGCATCGCGTTCGCTCTAATTCCGATATTACGGAGGTCATCGTCCATCCCGTTTACGGAGGACCTGCGATGAAGAGGAGGACCATCTCCATGCTCTACCGGTCCCTGAGCGTTCTCGCCGTGGCCATCGGGCTACTTGCGATGAGCGCGATTGCTGCGTCGGCAGGCACGGTGAACATCAGTGTCGGCACCCAGTGTTTGCCGTGCACATATTCGATCACGGTGTTTGGGGAGATACACCAACCGGGCACGACGCTCACTGTCCACACCACGGTACACTTCACGTCCCAATCTACTGGGATTGTTACAACCGTTGATCGCGATATCTCCGTTACTGGTGATGCAAACGGGCAGTACAACGTAACCGTGCCTGACATCCCAAGCCCCGTCGACTGTACGGACACGTTTGACGTCTCGGCCGAAGCCATGCTGATGTTCCCGGGGGGCTTCATTGCCTCTGGAAGCTTCACTGGCGCAACCCTAGGGGGGTGCTCACCACCTCAAGGCAAGACGTTTAGCATCGGGCCCTCGAGCATGGAAGGCCATCTCTTGATCCGACCGGGCGACTGGATCTCGGGGGGTTACAGCTTCAAGTTCGTGAACGGCGGGCACGCTGCGTCGACCGTCACAGTCAGCAGTACCCTGACGTTACCCTTTAGATGCGCCGATGGAACCACAGGACAATTCGTCATCAATCTGGGCACCCACGACTATTTCGTCCCCGCCGGAAATACCGACTGGCAGCCCACGGGCGACGCGAACAGCGTGTTGTCGTGGGCCGGTTCTGGTCTGGCACCGGCAGGCTGCGGTCCTGGGAATATCATGGATAACAGTAAGGGGGCGATCTTCGAAGCGACCGTCTCACAGAACCCCGACACCGGGTCGTTGCTGAACTGGCGGTTCAAGTATCGCGATCCCAACGCCAAGGGCAAGGGCAACGTCAATTGCCTGGATACAACCGACCCGCGGAGGAACAAAGCGGATGTCTGCGGCGCTTCCTGGAGCGAAACGGTTAGAGACCCGTAAGCTCTTCTAAACCCCCCGGTTGGGAAGAGCGTGGCCGATTCCAACTCGGCCACGCTCTTCCTCGAGGTGAAGTCCTCGACGTCTTGAATGCTCCGCGGGCGAGCTCGCGGAATTGAGGATTCAAATGGCTCGCCCGCGCTCTTCAACGTCGCCGCCACGTTCCATCCCATTGCCGGTTGTATGTCTGCTCGGTTTCGTGACCACCGCCTTTTGCGTCCTATCGGCAGCACAATCGGAGACACGACGCGACCAACCGTCGATTCGAACGCTTCGTGTCGTGGACGAAGCCATCCACGCTCTCGGAGATCCTGCGTCAGACTATCGCAAGGTTCTGCTGCACGCTGCTGCGGCGTTACCGAGCAACGCCGAAGACGATGTACGGGCGCACATCCGTACATTCCTGGCACGCTCACCGGAACCGGGTCCCGCATTTCGGTGCAGCGTGGATTTCGTGCGTGCGAGAGCACGGAAGATGCTGCTGCGACTCAGGGATACGCTGCAACATGCCGACCCCGGCGGCGTCGATCCAGCGGTGTGCTATGCGGTTCCCTTCGCCCTCGACGTGACACACGCTCCGACGACAGATAGCCGGGTGGATATTTACGGATATGATTTCGATGCCGTGACACCGCAGATGGTGTTGGTGACCCGCGATGGCTATCAAGACGTGACGTCCGCGCTGATCGCGAGGTCGCACGCTCACCTGACATTCAAGCTCGATGGGGTGCCGTTGTCCTCGAACAGCCTCTCGCTCGGTCTGGCCTGGGGTCATTTGATCCGCCACTCCATCGCGCTCGTGCACCGCGCGACGCCGGTGTGCTCGTCACGGGTGGAGACGATTCCAGCGGGCAAGACAATTGTCACCGCCCCGCTCCGGACGAGCGGCGAGGGGTCTCTTGCGCGCCCCGGCACGAAAATCTGGGCAGATGCTTCTCTGGACTATTCGAACAACAAGCTCGAAGCCACGATCTGCATGACCGCCGATCAGGCAGCCAACGACACGATCTTCAGCGGATGCACGGTTGAATTCCTCTACACGACCGATCCGGACGGGGTGATCGAGGGGGTGTTGGGCACGTCACGCAGTCACATCTCGTATACGCGGGCAACGAGCCAGCCCGCGGACATCAGAAACGCGGCCGCCCAAGGTCCCGTCCGGCAATGGGCCTTCTCCAGTGGCGACGTCTCCATGACGGCGCGACTCAATGAGATCCGGATCGTCTCCACCGACGACCGAGCCTGCATCTCACCACTCGCTTACCTGGAAGCACGGCGAACGGCGGTGTTGAGCCCCGAGACGAAACGCGCGCTCGATTCGCAGCTCACAAAGGTCGCCCCCAGGATCTTGACGTTGCGGCCACGTTTTGCTCCACCGTCTTTCGATGGGAAGGCTCCTTGACGAGCGACGCGCGAGGGATCAGCATGGGGCACCGCCCCGGTGGGTGGGAAAAGGAGCCGTTATGCCGCGCCATATCAAGGTCGCCGCCGCCCAGATGGGTCCGAACAACGAAGGCACGCCGCGCGAGGAGATCGTCGAGCGCATGCTCGTCCTGCTCGAGAGCGCGGCCCGCGACGGCGTCGAGTTGATCGTCTATCCGGAGATGGCGCTCACCACGTACTTCCCCAAGAAGATCCGCCGCGACTTCGACCAGTTCTTCGAGACCGAGGTGCCGCCCAAGGCGCTGGAGCCGCTGCTGCGGCGCGCCGCGGAGGCGCGGATCGCCGTGCACGTCGGCTTTTGCGAGAAGGCGGACGGCACGTATTTCAA
>QHVJ01000456.1 GCA_003222275.1 Acidobacteriota bacterium
CGGGCGCATCGTGCTGTCGGGCGCCGCGCGCAATCTGCTCGCCGACGACCACGTGCGTGCGGCGTACCTGGGCGGCTGAGCCGAGAGCGCGCGGAACCCTCCATGGACCCCTTCAGGCGGCGCAGCGTATATAAGGAAGCTCGGGTGAGCGCGCCGCCCCACTCGTCGAAGAGTGAAGACGCGGCGACGTTGATGATGGACTCGCGGCCATCGAAAACGATTTTTGTTTCATTGACTACGACCTAGGTCGGGCCTCTCTGTCACGCGCGACGTCCGACGCTCGACATCCTGGCGTCGTCGTCCAATGCCCGAATGTCAGAGCGGCGGCTTTTCCATCGGTTATCTTCCTGTCCTCCAGTGGCACCTGCTATGCAAAATATTTCCCACTGCGGAGACCCTTCCCGAAACGGCATACCCGTCGTGAGGCGGGGACGCAAAGCCACGGGTCAGGTGAAGACCTGACGGCCGGGTTACCGAAGGAGGGGGACGCAGTCTCCCCGGGAGATAGAGGTCTCCAGCACAAGGGGAGATTCCTATGTCCTGGCGAGGGGGGTCGACTCACCGCTTGATTCGCGTTCTCGCGTTCGTTGTGACGGTGGGCAGCGTCCTTCTGGCGGCCGTCCCCGCACTAGCCGGGATTCTGGATACCTCCTGGACGGCCCCGACGACGAGCGCCGATGGAAGTCCGTTGACGGATCTGGCCTCGTACCGCGTGTACTACGGACTCTCCACCCCTCCATCATGCCCGGGAACCTCTTATCTTCAATTTGCGTCGTCGACGCCGAGTCCCGCGCCCGGTCAAACGGTCACGGCCAGGCTCACGGGGCTTTCCACGGGTTCTCTCTATTACGTCGCGGTGACCGCTGTGGACACGAACGGGAACGAGAGCGCGTGTATCACGCCATTGAGTGCCGTCGCGCGAATCGATTTCAGCGTCAGCCCCACCGCGACGGTGAATTTCGGGAGCGTGGCGATTGGCGGCTTGGCCGATCAAACCTTCACCGTGCAAAACACCGGCGGCGGGACCGTCTCGGGGACGGCGTCGGTTCCCGCGCCCTTCAGCGTGGTATCCGGCGGCTCGTTCAACCTGGTCGGAGTCGGGGCGACGCAGGCAGTGACCGTGCGCTTCAGCCCCACCGTCGCGGCGACGGCGAGCGCGAGCGTGACCTTCACGGCGAACGGAGCGAGCCTCACGCGCGTCGTGACCGGCCTCGGCGTGTCGAGCGCGCCTCCAGGCGCGGCGACGCTTGTCGCGAGCGTGACCTTCACGGCGAACGGAGCGAGCCTCACGCGCGTCGTGACCGGCCTCGGCGTGTCGAGCGCGCCTCCAGG
This sequence comes from Acidobacteriota bacterium, assembly GCA_003222275.1. Taxonomy (GTDB): domain Bacteria; phylum Acidobacteriota; class Vicinamibacteria; order Fen-336; family Fen-336; genus AA32. The sequence goes on from QHVJ01000456.1 coordinate 1,333, forward strand.
CGCGGCGACGCTTGTTGCGCCGTCGGGCAGCATCGCGACCGCGACCCCCACCTTCAGCTGGAACGCCGTGGCGCTCGCCACGCAGTACCTGCTCTGGGTAGACGACAGCTCCGGCGGGCGCCTCCGGACGACCTACACCGCGGCGCAGGTGGGTTGTGCGACCGGGATCGGCACGTGCTCGATGGTCTCCAGCGCGACGCTGAACCCCGGCACGGGTCAGTGGTGGGTCGTGACGTCTAACGCCTCGGGCAGCGGCCCCTGGAGCAACGGGCTGACCTTCACGGTAGCGGGCACGCCGCCGCCGACCGCGGCGACACTGGTGGCGCCCTCGGGCAGCATCGCGAGCAGAACCCCGACCTTCAGCTGGAACGCAGTGGCGAGCGCCACGCAGTACATGCTCTGGGTGGACGACAGCTCCGGCGGGCGCATCCGGACGACGTACACCGGGGCGCAGGCAGGCTGCGCGAGCGGGGCCGGCGCGTGCTCGATGGTCTCCAGCGCGACGCTGAACCCCGGCGCGGGTCAGTGGTGGATCGTGACGTCCAGCGCCTCGGGCAGCGGCCCCTGGAGCAGCGGGATGACCTTCACGGTGGCAGGCACGCCGCCGCCGCCCGCCGCGACCATCGTGGCGCCGTCGGGCAGCCTCGCGAGCGCGACCCCCACCTTCACGTGGAACGCCGTAGGTAGCGCCACGGCGTACATGCTCTGGGTCGACGACAGCTCCGGCGGACGCAGCCGGGCGACCTACACCGCGGCGCAGGCGGGCTGTGGGAGCGGGACCGGCACGTGCTCGCTCGCCCCCGGTCTCGTGCTGAACCCCGGCGCGGGTCAGTGGTGGGTCGTGACGTCTAACACCTCGGGCAGCGGCCCCTGGAGCAACGGGCTGACCTTCACGGTAGCGGGCACGCCGCCGCCGACCGCGGCGACACTGGTGGCGCCCTCGGGCAGCATCGCGAGCAGAACCCCGACCTTCAGCTGGAACGCCGTGGCGAGCGCCACGCAGTACATGCTCTGGGTGGACGACAGCTCCGGCGGGCGCATCCGGACGACGTACACCGGGGCGCAGGCAGGCTGCGCGAGCGGGGCCGGCGCGTGCTCGATGGTCTCCAGCGCGACGCTGAACCCCGGCGCGGGTCAGTGGTGGATCGTGACGTCCAGCGCCTCGGGCAGCGGCCCCTGGAGCAGCGGGATGACCTTCACGGTGGCAGGCACGCCGCCGCCGCCCGCCGCGACCATCGTGGCGCCGTCGGGCAGCCTCGCGAGCGCGACCCCCACCTTCACGTGGAACGCCGTAGGTAGCGCCACGGCGTACATGCTCTGGGTCGACGACAGCTCCGGCGGACGCAGCCGGGCGACCTACACCGCGGCGCAGGCGGGCTGTGGGAGCGGGACCGGCACGTGCTCGCTCGCCCCCGGTCTCGTGCTGAACCCCGGCGCGGGTCAGTGGTGGGTCGTGACGTCTAACACCTCGGGCAGCGGCCCCTGGAGCAACGGGCTGACCTTCACGGTAGCGGGCACGCCGCCGCCGCCGGCCGCGACTCTCGTGGCGCCCTCGGGCAGCATCGCGACCAGGACCCCCACCTTCAGCTGGAACGCCGTGGCGAGCGCCACGCAGTACCTGCTCTGGGTGGACGACAGCTCCGGCGGGCGCCTCCGGACGACCTACACCGCGGCGCAGGTGGGCTGTGCGAGCGGCACCGGCACGTGCTCGATCGCGCCCGGCGTGGTGCTGAACCCCGGCGCGGGGCAGTGGTGGGTCGTGACGTCCAACGCGTCGGGCAGTGGCCCCTGGAGCAGCGGGATGACGTTCACGGCACCGTAGCAGGGAATCCGCGAGTCATCGATAACCGCGGGGCTGAGCGCCAGCGAGGTGCTGAGGCGATGAGCCGAGAGAGCCAGGGTTTCCGAGCGTCGGTCGGTTCCGGCGACAACGACCTGCGGGCGGTGCTCGTTTCGTCCGCAATCCACTCAGGTTGGAGGGCGAAATGAAACAGCTCACGTGTCTCGTGATGTTGCTCCTGGTGGGCATTCCCTCGCTGGCGCACGCCCAGCGGTGGGCCGGAATCATCGACCGCTCGCGCGCCGTCGACTGGAGCGCCGGCAACCAGGGCGTCGCAGGGGGCATCCCCAATCGGACGACGATCTGTGCCACGCTGAATCCCGGGGCGACGGCGGCACAGATCAACGCCGCGATCGCCGCATGTCCCGCCAATCAGGTCGTCTTTCTCAATGCGGGCACGTACAACATCACCGGTCTCAACTTCGGCAGCAAGAACAACGTGACGCTTCGCGGAGCCGGACCGGACAGGACCTTCCTGAAGTTCAACGGCGCTGACGGCTGCGGTGGCTTCGCCGGGGACGTGTGCATCAAGGGGGAGGACGTGCTCGCTCAAACCTGGCCGGGGCACGCCCCCGAGGAGGTCGGCCACTTCCATGTGTGGACCGGCGGATATGCCCAGGGCTCGACACAGATCACGGTGGATTCGACGGCGAGCCTCTCCGTTGGCATGACGATCGTTCTCGACCAATTGGACGACGCCACGGATACGGGAGGCGTCCTGATCAGTCACGCGTCCACCCGGGTGCTCGAGAACATCTCCACCGGCCGCGTCGGGCGCGGGCAAACGCAGTGGGTCAGGATCACCGCGATCAACGGGCTCACGCTGACCATCACGCCCGGCGTCTACATGCCGAACTTCCGTGCCTCCCAGCTGCCGCAGATCTGGTGGGCGCAGGGCCCGACGCTCAACGGGATCGAGGAGATGTCGCTCGATCACAGCGGCTCCTCCGCGATCGATGCGGGCATGTCGGGCGTCGTCTTCTGGAACACGACCCAGTGCTGGGTGAAGAACGTCAGATCGATCAAATCCGGTCGCAATCACGTCTGGCTCGTCCAGGCGTCGCGCTCGGAGATCCGCGACAACTACTTCACCGGCGCCGACAAGCCCGGCGCCTCGCTGAACTATGGAATCGACTTCTACATGGGCGGTGACTCACTCGTCATCAACAACGTCTTTCAGCACGTGACGAGCTCGCTGTTGCCGGGGACGACGTCGGGTGACATCCTCGCGTACAACTTCTCGCGCGACCAGCCCTACAGCAGCCCGGACTACATGCAGATCGCCGTCAATACCCATGACCTCGGCAATCTGATGCTGCTCGTCGAGGGCAACCAGACCAACACGTTCACGATGGACCTCTTCCATGGTGCGGGACACCTGAACACGGTCTTCCGGAACCATCTGAGCGGGCAGGACGTGGGCCAGACGACGAACACCTCCGTCATCAACCTGTTCGCCTACAACCGGTTCGTGAACGTCGTCGGCAACGTCCTCGGGACGGCGGGGTATCACACGAACTACCAGGATTGCGTGAACGGGTCGGGCTGCGCGACGGGCAACGGCATCGACAATCGCTCGATCTATGTCGTGGGCTTCTCGGCCTCCGGCGACTCGAACGGCGGCTGCTGTCCCTACGACGACCTCGTTCGCACCACCATGCTCCGCTGGGGCAACTACGATACGGTGACGGGCACGGTTCGCTTCGTGACGTCGGAGGTGCCCGGAGCATTTCCGTTCGTGAACGCGAATCCGATACCTCCGCAGACGCTGCCCGCTTCGTTCTTCCTGGCGGCGAAGCCGTCGTGGTGGGGGACGCCGTGGGGGGTGCCCAACTGGCCGGCCGTCGGCCCCGACGTGACGGGCGGAAACGTGGCGGGGGTGGGTGGCCGGGTGTGGAAGAACCCGGCGAGGCTCTGCTGGGAGAACATGGCGAACGATCCGGCCTACCCGACCAACGTCAAGGTCTTCAACGCCAGGACCTGCTACACGTCATCGGCCAGCCCGGCCCCGAGCTCGCCGACCGCGTTCCAGGTCCAGTGAGATCGATGGGGGCGTGAGTTCCCGGCGCCCGCCTGAGCGGGCGCCGGGAGCGTCCGCTTCAGCGCGCATGTCGACGCCCGTCACGAAATCGGGTGACGCACGACGTCGACCAACAGCTTCTCGAGCTCCATGACCGCCGTGCGGACGCCGTCGCGACTTTCCCACCATCGGTCAGGATCGAAGGGCGAGTAGTGGGCAGGCCGGATCAGGACTCGCGTGTGCTGGCGGTGCATGGTCCGATGAGCGATTCGCCGCCACCGCCGTGAATGGTCGGGCATGGTCACCACGATCACTGCGCGGAACGGCTGCGCCTTGCACCAGTCGCGGAGCGCGCGAGCCTCGGCCTCGGTCCCGGCCACCGACCTCGGGATGTGCTCGATGGCCGTCACACCGAGCGAGCGGAACTGGCCGGCTGAGCGGGCGGCCGCGTCGTCGTAAGGGACGCCACGACGAATGAACTCGCGATTCGCCGCGTCGGGAGGGTCGGCGAACACCGCGACGCGCGTGGCGGCGCCGCGCTGAACGAGGTCGACCGCTTCGAGCACGCCGGCGCCAGCGGCATCAGCCGCGACGACGACGATATCAGCCGGCTCGACGCCGTCGTCGACGACGAGCGCCCGGCCTGCGGCCTGCAGAATCGATTGCCGAATGGCGGGTGTACCGACGACGACAGCCGCCGCCACCACCATACCCGTCAGGAACCGAGCCCATCGCGGCCACCGCGCCATGATGCCGACGGATCCTCCGAGGGCGGCCTCTCGGTCCGGGACTACCGGACCCCTGCGGCCGGCGTCGCGCTGGGGAGCGAGCCGGGCGACCCTGCGTAGCACGCGGCCGCGTTGAAGGTGAGAACGCCGTGATCGTCCTTCGGCGTGTTCTCATAACAGAGTCGCGCAGGGTTCTTGTGGACATGACCGGCGTCTTGACCACCGACGACGTCGGGACCGACCGGTGGCCAGGGTGGAGCTCCCCAGGGTGTGCGCCACCACGCGGCCGGCTTGGCCTTCAGGAAGAGCGACGGCGGCACGTCCCGGTTGGCCGGGACGGGGTTGCCGTTGACGAACGGGACCCCGCTGGTCGGAATCTCCGACGCGAGCCACCGAACGGTTCCGGTCGCCGCGTCGTAGTTTCCCCAGCGGAGCATGGTGCTGCGGACGAGCGGGTCGTACGGACAACACGTGCTGTTGCCGTCTCCTGACGCCGTGTACCCCAGGAGATAGATCGCGCGCCACGGGTTGCCGGT
>QHVJ01000457.1 GCA_003222275.1 Acidobacteriota bacterium
TCGGCCTTGACCGCGGCCAGCACGGCCGCCACGCCCAGCTGCACGGCGGTGTGCACGACGTGGCCGCACGCGTGCATCACGCCGACCTCCTGCCCCTGGTACGTCGCCCGCACCTTCGACGCGAACGGAAGGTCGGTCTGCTCGGTCACGGGCAGCGCGTCCATGTCGGCGCGCACGGCCACCACCGGCCCCGGCCGCCCGCCCCTCAGCAACGCCACGACGCCGTGCTTCGCCACTCCCGTCTTCACGTCGAGCCCGAGGTCGCGCAGGTATCCGGCGACGAGAGCGGCGGTCTTCTCCTCGCGGTTCGACAGCTCCGGGTTCTGATGGATCTGATGCCGGATCTGGACGATCTGCGGCTCGATACGCCGGGCCTCGGCCTCGATGCGCGCCAGCCAGTCCTGTGCGCCGACCGGAGTGGCGGCGAGGCAGACGGCGGACAGAAGGAAGCCGATCGGTTTCACGAATGACCTTGCGGGGCAGAGGCTATGCCGCCCGGCGGCCCGCGTCAAACATCCCGGTCCTGGACGGTGCGCTGTCGAGTCGTAGACCGGCGCACGAATCCTTCGCAATCTATGGTTGGGCCTGGGCGTGTCGACCCCCTTGGCGCTCAACGGGGCCCGTCAGGCGCTCGGCCAGCTCGGGCTCGCGCCGGGCTTCCACGCGTTCGCCATGAAGATCGTCGGGAGCTACGGACCTCCCAGGTCTTCACCGGACGGTAGGCTTGAGGCCGAGGAGGAGGCCGAATGCCAGTTACGACGATGAAGGACTGGACATGCGCCGGTTGCCACAGCGAATGGGTCAACTTCATCACGTTCGAGCCGGACCCGGGCACCACCACGCTGGACAAGTCGATCGACTGTCCGAAGTGCGGACTGGGCGCGTTGATGATGGGGAAGCCCGGAGAGAGAATCGTCAACGTCGATACGCGCCTGAAGGAAGCATCTTGAAGTAACTCGTCGGCTTGTGCCCGAACTTCATCCCACGGCGGGTTACACTCCTCCCCGGTGCTCGCGCTCATCTTCGACCTCGACGGGACGCTCGTGGATACGGTCTACGCGCACGTTTTCGCGTGGCAACAGGCCCTGGCCGAGGCTGACATGCCGATCGACGGGTGGCGCATCCACCGGCGCATCGGCATGAGCGGGGGCTTGTTCACGCGGGCGGTGGCACGGGAGATCGGCCGCGCCATCGGTCCCGAAGAGGCCCGCGGCCTTCAGGACCGGCACGACGCCTTCTACCACCAGCTGCTCCCGCGGCCCCGCCCGCTGCCGGGTGCGCGCGAGCTGCTCGCCCGCCTGCGCGATGCGAAGGTCCCGCACGGCATCGCCACGTCCGGACGGCGCCCGGCCATCGATCCGTCCCTCGAGGCGCTCAGCGTTCCGCCCTCGACGGTGGTCGTCGACCGCGGCGCGGTGTCCCGCGCCAAGCCCGAGCCGGACCTCTTCCTCGCTTGCGCCGAGCGGCTGGGCCAGCGGCCGGCCGATTGCTACGTCGTCGGCGACGCGGTCTGGGACATGCTCGGCGGGCGCCGCGCCGGGATGCTTACCGTCGGCCTCCTGAGCGGCGGATACGGTGAAGACGAGCTGACGCGAGCGGGCGCTTTCCGCGTCTACCGGGACCCGGCCGAGCTCGACGCCTCGCTCGACGAGCTGGGCGTCATCGCCTGAGCGCCCGCTCGAGCTCCTAGGCGGCCTTCGTGCGCCAGCGGTCGAGAGATGCGGCCGCCAGCAGCACGACGCCTTTCACCATGAGCTGGTCGTAGGTCTCGACGTGGAACAGGTTCAGGCCGTTGTTGAGGATCCCGATGAAGAAGGCGCCGGCCAGCGTGCCCCAGATGGACCCGCGCCCGCCGAAGAGGCTGGTGCCGCCGACCACCACCGCGGTTACCGCGTCGAGCTCGTAGAACTCGCCCGCCTTCGGGTAGCCCGCGTTCAGGCGCGAGGCGACGAGCACGCCGGCCAGCCCCGCGCACAGGCCACAGAGCGCGTACACGGCCAGCAGCACGCGGTGCACGCGGATCCCCGCCAGCCAGGCCGCCTCGGGGTTCCCGCCGGTGGCGTAGACGTGCCGGCCGAACGGCGTCCGCATGAGCAGCACCCAGGCCAGGGCGAACACCGCGGCCATGGTCGCCGCCGCGAGCGCTCCCTGGCTGAGGGCGGCGAAGGAGGACGGCAGCCCGGAGACCGTCCGCGCGTTGGTGTACTTGTAGGCCGCTCCGCGCACGAGCAGCATCATGGCCAGCGACACGATGAAGGGCGGTACGCGCAGCTTCGTCACCGCGAGGCCGTTGATCGCCCCGACGGCGAGCCCCACGAGCAGCCCCACGGCGACGCCCGCGGGAAGAGGCGCGCCGCGGACGAGCGCGTCGGCACAGAGGACACCCGACAAGCCGACCACCGATCCCACCGAGAGGTCGATGCCGCCGCTGAGGATCACCAGGCTCATCCCCGCGGCCAGGATGGCCGTGAACGCGTTCTGCCGGACCACGTTGGCGAGGTTGCTCTCGGTGAAGAACGCATCGGTCGCAAACGCGAGGACCAGGCATTCGGCGACGAGCGCCGCGAAGATCGCGTAGCTCGCCAGCCAGCGGGTGGCCTTCATCGGCCTGCGGGTCTCATGGGCCGGCCGTCGCCATCTCCATCACGCTGTCCGGCGTCGCCTGCGCCCGCGACAGCTCGCCCGCCGTGCGGCCCTCGTGCATCACCACCACGCGGTCCGACATGCCCAGCACCTCCGGCAGCTCCGAGGAGATCATGAGGATCCCCAGGCCCTGCGCGGTGAGGCGATTCATGAGCGCGTAGATCTCCGACTTCGCCCCCACGTCGATGCCGCGCGTGGGCTCGTCCAGGATGAGGAGACGGCGGGGCCGCAGCAGCAGGCGGGCGAGAAGCAGCTTCTGCTGGTTGCCGCCCGAGAGCGTGCCCGCGGGCTGCGCCAGGCCCGCCGGAGCGCGAACGTCGAACTCGCGCGCGGCCGCGGCCGCGGCCGGGCGCTCCCGCCCGGGCGACAGCATGCCGAGGCGCGCGAGCGACCGCAGGTAGCAGATCGTGACGTTGGCCCCCGCGCTCAGGAGCCGGAAGAGCCCACGCCGCCGCCGATCCTCGGTCACGTAGCCCATGCCCGCGCGGATGGCGTCGGCGGGAGAGCCGAATCGTGCGGGCCGACCCTCGAGGCGCACCTCGCCCCGGACGCCGGCCAGCGCGCCGAAGAGCGCGAGCGCAACCGATGTTCTCCCCGCTCCCACGAGCCCGGCCAGGCCCACGATCTCGCCGCGCCGTACGGTCAGCGATACGTCGGTGAAGCGGGGCGGGCAGGCCAGCCCGCGCACGTCCAGGACCACGCCGCCGGGGGTGGGAGCGCGCGGCGGAAACTCCTCCGTGAGGTCGCGCCCCACCATCCAGCGGATGAGCTGCGCCCGATCGACGCCGGCCACCGGCGCCGAAGCCACGTGCCGCCCGTCTCGAAGCACCGTCACCCGGTCGGCGATCGCGAAGATCTCCTCCAGGCGGTGGGAGATGTACACGACACCCAGCCCGCGCTCGCGCAGGCCGCGCAGGACCGCGAACAGCCGCTCCACCTCGGGGCCCGAGAGCGTCGCCGACGGCTCGTCGAGGATGAGCACCTTCAACTCGCTCGCCAGGGCCCGCGCGATCTCGACCAGCTGCTGCTGCGCGACGCTCAGCGTGCGCACGGGCGCGTCCGTCGCGACCCGCGCGCCCAGGCCGTCGAGCAGCTCCTGCGCCGAGCGGGCCATCTCCCGCCGTCGCAGGAGCGGGCGGCCCTGCTCACGCCCGAGGAAGATGTTCTCGGCCGCGGTCAGCTCCCCGACCAGCGTCAGCTCCTGGTAGACGATGTTGATGCCGCGCCGGCGGACGGCGAGGGGATCGCCCAGGGGCAGCGGCTCTCCTTCCAGCCGCGCCTCGCCGGCGTCGGGTACCAACGCTCCGCCGAGGATCTTGATGAGGGTGGACTTCCCGGCTCCGTTCTCGCCCAGCAGCGCGTGCACCTCGCCCGGGCGCAGATCGAAGTCGACCCCTTCCAGGGCGCGCACGCCGGGGAACGACTTGGACAGGCCCGCCGCGCAGAGCAGGCTCACCTGCCGGCGAGAGTCTCCCGGTCGACGAGGCCCACCTCGACGGCGACGAGGGCGGGCACCGCTTCCCCGGCCAGGGACCGCGCCACGATCTCGACCACTCTCTGGCCGATCGCGCTCGGGTGCTGGGCGACGTCGGCCTTCAGCGCGCTGCCCCGGCCGATCGCCTTCTGCGCCTCGGGTGTCGCGTCGAAGCCGACGATGACGATGTCCTTGCGTCCGGCGGCCTCCAGCACCGACAGGGCGCCGAGGGCCGAGTCGTCGTTGATCCCGAAGACGCCCTTCAGGTCGCGGTGCGCCTGCAGCATGTCCTCCATGACCGCCATCGCCTTCGCCCGCTGGCCGTCGGCGGACGGCCGGCCCACGACGGTGATGCCCGGCGTCTTCTTCAGCTCCTCGTCGAACCCCTTGATCCGGTCCTGGACCGAGGCCACCGTCGGGTGGTCGATGACGAGGACCTTGCCCTGGCCCTCGAGGTACCGCGCCAGCGCCTGGGCGGCGAGCCGGCCGCCCTGGACGTTGTCGCTGGCCACGTGCGCGACGATCTTGCCGCTGCGGGCGGCGATGTCCACGGTGAAAACGGGGATCCCGGCCCGCTCCGCGTCCCGGAGGTTGGGGCCGATGGCGTCCGAGTCGCAGGGAGCGGCGATGATGGCCGAGACGCGCTGGGCGACGAAGTCCTCGATCTGCGAGGCCTGCTTGGCGGGATCCATCTCGCAGGCGGTGACGATGAGGTCCAGGCCGCGGGCGGCCGCCTCCTTGCGCATCGCCTCTTCCAGCTCCTTGTAGAACGCGTGGGTCTGCGTGAGGAGGGTGACGCCGATCACCGGGCGCGCAGTTGTGGCACCGGAGCCGGAGCGGGTCTCGCCCGCGCCGCGGCCCCGGCAGGCCGCCGCGCCCACAACAATGAAGATGAGCGCCCACAGCGCGGATCGTCGCGGAACTGGCTGCTTCACGTCCTCCCTCCTCCCCGGACGATCAACCGCGGGGGCAGCACGACGTGCCGGTTGCCGCCGGGCTTGGCGACCTCCTCGAGCAGCAGGCGGACCGCTTCACGGCCCAGCTCCTCGACGGGCTGGGCCACGGTGGTGACGGGCCGCCGGAGCAGGTCGGCCAGATAGAAGTCGTCGAACCCCACCACGACGACGTCTTCGGGCGCGGCCCGGAGGGTCCCCATGGTGAGCCAGAGGTTCCCCGCGATCACCGCCGTCGCCGCCGGCCGACGGCGGAGCAGACGCACGGCGGCCTTGCGCGCGCCTTCCAGGTCGGAGCGGCTCACCGCGTAATGGCCGGGGCGAAGGCCGTGGGCAGCCAGGGCCTGCCGATAGCCCGCGAGGCGGTCGCGGAACGTCGTGATGTGGGCGGGGCCGCCCAGGTAGCTGATCTGCCGGTGCCCGCGGCTCACGAGGTGGTCGACGGCGAGGCGCATGCCGCCGACGCTGTCCGTGACCACCGACGGGACGTCCAGCCGGTCGATCGTCCGGTCCACGAGGACGAACGGCCGCTGCTCCTGGCGCAGCGGCGCGAGGTGATGGGGCTTCAGGCGCGCAGGGGCGAGGATGAGACCGTCCACCCGCCGTTCCCGCAGCATCTCCAGGAGCTGACGCTCCTTGTCGAGCGTCTCTCCGGTGTGGCTCACCACGAGGACGTAGCCGTGACGCTCGGCTTCCTGCTGCGCGCCGAGGGCGAGGGCGGACCAGAACGGATCGGCGAGGTCGCCCACCGCGAGGGCCAGCGCGTAGGCGCGGTGGTGCTTCAGGTTGCGGGCGAGGACGCTCGGACGATACCCCAGGCGCTCGACGGTGTCCCGCACGCGGCGCGCGGTCTTCGCGCCGATGCGGAACTCGCCGTCCCGGCCCCGCAGCACGTGCGAGACCGTCGTCTGCGAGATCCCCAGGGTGTGGGCGATGTCCTTCATGCGGACGGACATGACGGGCCGCAGTATTTGCCGCTAAACCTTCTCGGGGATCACGTAGGGCTTGCGGTACTCCCGGGTCAGCAGCTTGTTGGCCTCGGCATCGCCCACGACCGTCTCGGTCTTGCCGTCGAAGCTCAGCGCGCGGCCGACGCGATACGAGATGTTGGCCAGGTGCGGCAGCGCCGACGAGAGGTGGCCTTCCAGCACGTCGCAGTTCAGCATCTTCGGGTCGTTCGCGCGGATGGCGTCGATGAAG
>QHVJ01000026.1 GCA_003222275.1 Acidobacteriota bacterium
GACTCGTGGTCGGCCATCCTCAAGCATGAGGGCCAGTGGGATCACGTGAGGGCCGCTGCGGTGTGCATGTGGGCGTCGTATTCGGTTCTGTCAGTGTTTGGGCTGATCAGTCCTCTCAGATGGTTGCCGATTATGATGTTCGAGATCTTTTACAAAATCATCTGGCTCGCCATCGTGGCATACCCGCTGTGGTCAACAAATCAACTGGCAGGATCGCCGGCCGAAGGAATGACGCGTGCATTTGTATGGGTAATTCTGCCGATCGTGGCGATGCCGTGGCCTTATGCGTTCAGGACCTACGTATGGCCGTCGAAGAAGAAGAGATGATCCCCAATCGCCGACGCGCAGGCTCCGAACTCTTTGCGTGGTGATTTCGCGTGTGGCGCTATTCGTCGGTCTGAGTCTGATGTCTCTTCGTGGTGTGTGAATGAGTGAAGGTGCGACAAGGCGCAGTCCTCCTCGTCACCATTGCCGCGGCGAGCGCCGCAGTCCGGTACGCGAAGAACCCGAATCACTTGAAAGCATCCTGTCTCTCAGCCATCCAAGCCGGGCTGACTTGGGCGGCGTTCGTGCTGATGCAAGGAACCAAGGATCCCCTTCTCGCGGTCGCTGTCGTATTCGCGATCTTGTGGTCGTTCGTCATCGCGTGGGTGGTGGGACTGGCGTTCAGGGTGGCGCCGCTCAAAGGGGCAAGTGTAGGGTCAGCAGCAGCGCGCCGCCGAATAGGGGGATGAAGCTGAGCGAAGCGTGGTCAACTCCGGAGCTTCGCGTTTTGTCCCGTGTTGTGCAGCCCTGGGGCCGGCGGGACCCGGCTGATGGCGGACGAGAACAGACATGAAGCACGTCCTCATCGCCTTGGCGGTCATGACAGTGCTCCTGCTTGACCGACTGGTTCGCGCGGAGCGCGGGCGTCGGGTCATCGCGAGGCGATCGCCGCCAGATCAGCCGGTGGAAGAGCATCTTTCATCCTCCGGGCGTTTCAAGGCCGTGGTCTACGCGTTTGACAGCAGCGTGATGCGGGTCGAGGTATTTCAATGGGTCGAGAACGAACCGACGGCACCATTCTGGCTACGGATCTCCGGCCCATCCTTCGTGGACCAGGCTGCCCTGCCAGCGGCGGTGAACGAGGCCCTTCGGGCTGCAGGTGGTGACCCGTTCAAAACATAGAGTCGCCCTCGCAAGGCGCTTGGGAGCGCCGAAACGAGTGGTTGGAGCGGACGCATAGCTGAGCCTCATTGCACGCATGGGGGTCTCGTGAGCCCGAAAGAGGGAGTGGCCTTCGTCAAGCGACACGGGATCGTGCTCCAAGCCGCACGGGGGCCCGTGCCGAGCCTCGCCGAGACCATCGCAGGCGGGCCAATTCGAGGGAACTGGTGGGGACATCCGAAGGGTCATGAGATCTTTCGTGTGACAGAGGCCGTCTCTGAAAGCCCCGAGGTGCTGGTCTGCAAACTGGTCAACGGCAAGGTCACCTACGTCCACCGACGGCTGTGGCCCGCGCTGGTGAAGCTCGCGGCGCGGTTTCGGAAGGACCAGCTCGCGAAGACCTGGAACGAGCACACTCGGACCGGTGCCCACCGGCTGCGTCGGCAGGCTTTTCCCGCGTGGGTGCCGAGTGAGGTCCGGCAACAGGCAGCGCGGCTATCGATTCCGGATGCAGAACGAGTTCTGTCGCGGTGGTTACCGCTGGGTGAGCGCCGAACCAGGGATGGTCACTGAGGGCGGTGCTATGGAGATCTGACGACGTGGCCCGGACAAGCCGTGCGATGATCACGGTCCGACCCGTCACCGCGGATGACGACGCGGCCTGGTTGCAGTTGCGTCGCGCGCTCTGGCCGGAGGGCTCCGAAGCCGAGCATCGCGAGGAGATCGAGCGCTTCTTCGCCCGCGGGGCACGGGAACCGGCCGCCGTCCTGCTCGCCCTGGAAGGTGGTCGCGCCATAGGCCTCGCGGAGCTCTCGATCCGCGCCTGCGCCGAGGGTTGCCGAACGGACCGGGTCGCGTACCTTGAGGGCTGGTTCGTAGCGGCCGAAGCGCGCGGACGCGGGGTTGGCCGCGCCCTGACGGATGCGGCGGAGGAATGGGGCCGTTTGCAGGGCTGCCGTGAGCTGGCCTCGGACGCCGAAGCGGACAACGACGCAAGCGCGGCGGCCCACCGCGCTCTGGGGTTCACCGAGGTGGGCCTGGTGCGCTGCTTCCGGAAGGACCTGTAAGCGATTTACCGGTCGCGAAAGTCGGGAGACGGTGGAGGCCCGGATCTCCATGACCCACGACCATTTCCCGCGCGGCACAACGCTTGCTCACGTTGGCTCAACGAGGTGAAGGAAATCATGAAGACGAATCCCCTGATCGATCCGATGCTGGACCGGCGTGAATTCACGCTGGCAGCCATTCTCGCCATGCTCAGCGGCGTCACCATCACCATCAGCGCCTGCGGGAGCAGCTCTTCCTCGCCGACCACGCCGACCCCCACCCCTCAGCCACCGGCCGCGGGCGACAAGACGGCCACCATCTCCGCCAACCACGGCCACACCGCTACGATCACCGCCGCTCAGCTCTCGGCGGGCGGCGACCTCACCGTCGAGCTCACCGTGGGCAACGGCCATACCCACACGGTCGGTCTGACGGGCGCCGAGGTCGTACAGATCCGCGACAACACGAGAGTGGCGAAGGAGTCTTCCTCGAGCTCGGGTCACACCCACACCGTCACCTTCAACTGACGGCAGCCAGCCATGCTCCCCGGGTCAGCTCGTAACGGATGACCCGCTCGCCCCTGCCGGGGCCGGCGTAGCGGAAGCCGTTCTTTTGGAGAACGCGGATCGACCGCGAAAGCTCCGGGTACGTGTCGGCGACCACGCGGCTGAGGGCGGGGTGGGAGAAGGCCCATTCGAGGATGGCGGCCACCGCTTCGGTCGCGAAGCCCCGGCCCTCGTGCTCCGCGATGAGCGCATAGCCGATCTTCCCGGAGCCGTCCTCGGCGGGGACCGCGCCGAACCCGCCGTTGCCGATGAGCGTGCGGTCCTCGCGCGTGACCCAGTACCAGGGCAGCCAGCCTTCGAGCGCGGGGTCGGCCTCGATGCGGCGCGCGAAGGCCTCGAGGTTGTCGGCGAGCAGCTCGTGCGGCCAGCTCGCCGGCACACGCGCCGAGAGGAGTCGCGCGAGCGCGTCGCGATCGGATACGGCGGCGCGCGCCACCGCCGCCGTCGCCGCGATCAGCTCCAGCCGCGGCGTGGCCAGCTTCAGCACCGGGGGTGTCCCCGCGTCAGCCCTCGCGACGGGCGTCGACGAAGGCCCCGATCCTTTCCTGGTCCGCCGGGGCCATGTCCATGAAGTGCAGCCCGCAGCCGAGCGGGAGGCGCAGCACCTTCCGGTCGCGCTCGGTATTTCGCCACGCCACCTCCACCTGCACCTCCACCGGCTTCTCGTCGTCGGGCAGGTTGAAGCTGATGCGGAACACCTCCCCGATGTCGGGGATGGGGGCGAGGGTCACGTAGACGCCTTTGACGCTGATGTTGCAGAGACGGCCCTCGCGAGCGCCTTTGGCGCCCACCAGGCGGCAGGGAGGCTCGTAGGGTACCCGGATGAAACCGGTGAACGGCTGGCTCACCATCGGGGTGATTGTAGAATGGTTGGCAGGGTCCCGCGACCACGCCGCCCGATGACGACGCTGCCCACCCGCCGCCAGTTCCTCGCCGCCTCGCTCCGGGCCGGCCTCGCCCTGCCGGCCCTTCATGCGCTGCAAGGCGTCGCCGCCGCTCGTCCCGCTTCCCCATCCCCGGGCTCGCCGCTCGCCGCGCGCTTCCGCGACCTGCGCCACCACTTCATCTTCGAGTATTACCCGTGGTACAGCGGGCCGCCCGCCTACACGCACTGGGACTTCTGGGACCGCCGTCCTCCCCTCGACATCTCCTCGCGCTACATGCCCCGGCTCGGCGCGTACGACGTCCGCGACAAGGCGGTGCTCGAGCAGCAGGCGCGCTGGATCAGCGACGCGGGCGTGGGGGCGATCGCGCTGAGCTGGTGGGGGCGGGGAAGCCCCGAGGACGCCAACGTCCCCTACATCATGGACGTCATGAAGGACCACGACGTCAAGGTCACCTTCGCCCTCGAGCCGTACTCGAACGATCGGGGCCGCCGTTATGCGAGCGACATCCTTTATCTATTGCGCGAGTACGGCGACAAGCGCGGCTGGGACGCCTTGCTGGTGCTGAAGAACGAGGACGCCTCGGAGGGGCCGGTCTTCAAGGGCTTCCGGTGCATCCTCCCGCGCGAGTCGACGGACTGCCACGACGTCACCCGCCCCGTCGACGACTACACGCCGGACCAGCTCTGGCGCGCGCAGACCGACGCCGTGCGGGACGCGCTGCGCCACGACTTCGACCACGTCACGCTGCTCGCGGACTCGCTGGAGTTCGCGCGCACGCCCGCCTCGGGCTTCGACGGCATCGGCATCTACGACAACTACGTGGGACCCGAGACCTACGCCCGCTACGCGACCGGCGCGTCGAGGGCGGGGCTCGTCTTCTCCTTCAACGTGAACCCGGGCTTCGACGGCATCCAGCCTCGGGCCATCCCCGATTGCTACAGTGCTCCCGCGTTCGCTCCTGCCGCGGCCGCTCTCGATTTCACGCGCGCCGACGACCGCGAGCGCGCGGCCCTGCTCTCGCAGCAGCGCATCTCCGCGTCGTTCGCGGCCACGTTGGCCGTGCAAGCCGACCCCGCGCTCACCAACGCCAAGCGCGGGTTCTTCCTCGTCTACATCAACTCGTTCAACGAATGGCACGAGGGCCACGCCTTCGAGCCCATGAAGGACGCGGCCGATCTGACCCCCGCCGAGAGGGCGCTGGGCTATCACAACCCGGCCGACGGTGATTACCGGCTGGCCGCGCTCGGCCGGCTCGTGCGGAGCGTCCTGCGCGGCGAGCGGGAGCCGTTTGACCGCCCGTCGACGGGTGGACTATCGTGGCCGGTGTGAGCAAGAACGAAGAGGAAAGCGTCAGGGCAGCGGCCTTCGCAGGGAACCGGCGCGTGCCCGCACCGGTCAACGAGCCGGTCAAGAGCTACGGACCGGGCTCGCCGGAACGGGCGGAGCTGAAGGCGCGGCTCAAGGCCATGGCCGCGGAGCGGATCGAGATCCCCCTCCGCATCGGGGGCAAGGAGGTCCGCAGCGGCACGACCGCCCCGTCCGTCATGCCGCACGACCACCGCCACGTTCTGGCCGAGTGGCACAAGGCCTCCCGCGAGCACGTCCAGCAGGCGATCGCGGCCGCGCGCGAAGCGCACCAGGAATGGTCGGCGTGGCCCTGGGAAGACCGCGCGGCGGTCGTCCTGAAGGCCGCCGAGCTGCTCACCACCACCTGGCGCGCGACCCTCAACGCGGCGACGATGCTCGGCCAGTCGAAGACGGTCTTCCAGGCCGAGATCGACTCCGCCTGCGAGCTGATCGATTTCTGGCGGTTCAACCCGTGGTACGCGCAGCAGATCTACGACGAGCAGCCGATCTCGGACCATTCCGTCTGGAACCAGCTCGAGTACCGCCCCCTCGAGGGCTTCGTCTACGCGGTGACTCCTTTCAACTTCACCGCGATCGGCGGCAACCTTCCCATCGCCCCCGCCCTGATGGGGAACACGGTCCTCTGGAAGCCGGCCTCCAGCGCCGTCCTGTCCGCGCACTACCTCATGAAGCTCCTGGAGGAGGCGGGACTTCCGCCGGGCGTCGTCAACTTCATCCCCGGCGACGCCGCCGCCGTGTCGGAGGTGGCCCTCTCCCACTCCGACCTGGCGGGGATCCACTTCACCGGCAGCACCGCGGTCTTCAACGGCATGTGGCGGGCCATCGGCAACAACATGGACCGCTACCGCTCCTACCCGCGCATCGTGGGCGAGACGGGCGGCAAGGACTTCATCGTCGCCCACGCCTCCGCCGATCCCCAGGCCCTTGCGGTCGCGATCGCGCGCGGCGGCTTCGAGTACCAGGGGCAGAAGTGCTCGGCGGTGAGCCGCGTCTACGTCCCGCGCTCCTCGTGGAACGACGTGCGGGAGCGGACCGTGGCCATCATGCGCGAGCTGAAGATGGGCGACGTCGCCGACTTCCGCAACTTCGTGGGCGCGGTCATCGACCAGAAGGCCTTCGAGAAGATCGGCGCCTACATCGCGGAGGCGGGGAAGGGCGCGCGCGTCGTCGCCGGGGGCAAGACCCGCGGCGAGTCCGGCTATTTCATCGAGCCGACCCTGATCGAGGCCGAAGACCCCGGACATCGCCTGCTGAAAGAAGAGGTCTTCGGGCCCGTCGTCACCGTCCACGTGTACGACGACGCGAAGTGGCACGAGACGTTGGACCTGGTCGACTCCACCTCCCCCTACGCGCTCACGGGCGCAGTCTTCGCCCAGGACCGCCGGGCCATCCGCGAGGCCCTCTCGGGGCTGCGCCACGCGGCGGGCAACTTCTACGTCAACGACAAGCCGACCGGAGCCGTCGTCGGCCAGCAGCCCTTCGGCGGCGCGCGCGCTTCCGGCACCAACGACAAGGCCGGCTCCAAGCTCAACCTCGTGCGCTGGATCAGCGCGCGGGTGGTGAAGGAGAACTTCGTCCCCCCTCGCGACTACCGATATCCGTTCATGGCCGAGGAGTAGCGCTCCCCGCGAAGACGCTCACGGTTGACGGGGTCGGCGGGGAAGCGTACGGTAGGCCGACTTCACCCGGAATCGAGCGCTCGGGCGTTCGCGTCGCTCGAGCCCGTGGAAATGAGCGGAAAGGTCCCTTCGCTTCGCAGCGGCAGCCCTCTCGAATCGGGAGAGGCATTCCTGGTCGCTCGAGGCCTTCCGCCCGATCTGCTCCGGCTAGCGTCATTGCGCCTGGAGCTGGCCAGCCTCGTTCTGGCGGCGACCTATTCGTTGGCGTTCGTGCTGACCAACGTCCTCCGCGCCGTCGGCTGGCGGCCGCAGCCCCACCCCCTGCTGCACAACATCATCGGGTTGACGATGCTCTCGCTCTCGATGGCGCTGTTCTGGGTGTCCCGTCGCGGACGGCTCGAGCCCATCCGCCTCCTGGACCTCGGTTTGCTCTATGAAGTGATGGTCGCGCTGGGCATCTCTCTTCAGGACAACCTCGCCCCCCTGTCTCCCGACCGGCCGCTGGACACGGTCTCCTGGCTCTGCATCTGGATCGTCATGTTCCCGCTCATCGTGCCGGCGCCGCCGCGCAAGGCACTGGTGGCCAGCCTCGCCGCCGCTTCCACGTGGCCGCTCGCCTTCGCGGCCGGCCTTGCCCTCGGCAACCCCTCGCCGCCGGCGCCCGTCGTCGCCTTGACCTTTCTCGAGAACTACATCGCGGTCGCCCTGGCGATGGTGACCACTCTGGTCATGCGACGGCTGGGGGCACACCTGCAGAAGGCACGAGAGATGGGAAGCTATGAGCTCGTCGAACCGCTGGGACATGGCGGCATGGGGGAGGTATGGCGCGCGCGACACAAGATGCTCGCCCGCCCCGCGGCCATAAAGCTCATCCGGCCCCAAGCGCTCGGCCTGAAGAATGGCCCGCTGGCGGAGCGGCTCCTTCGTCGCTTCGAGCGCGAGGCGCAAGCGACGGCGGCGCTTCATTCGCCTCACAGCGTGGAGCTGTACGACTTCGGGGTCACGGCGGACGGAACGTTCTACTACGTGATGGAGATCCTGCAGGGGCTCGATCTCGAGGCGCTGGTCCGGCAATTCGGGCCGGTACCGGCGGAGCGCGCGATCCACTTCCTGCTCCAGGTGTGCGACTCCCTCGCCGACGCCCATCACGTCGGCCTCGTCCATCGTGACATCAAGCCCGCCAACATCTATGCATGCCGGAAGGGTCTGAAGCACGACTTCATCAAGGTGCTGGACTTCGGCCTCGTCAAGTCGACCTGGGTGGAGGAGGACGACGACATCAGCGAGCTGACGCAGGAGGGCACGGTGCCGGGGACGCCCGGCTACATCGCCCCCGAGGTCGCGCTCGGCAACGGCCGCGTCGACGGGCGCGCCGATCTCTATGCGGTGGGATGCGTGGGTTACTGGCTGCTCACCGGGCATCGCGTCTTCGAGGGCGGAACGCCGATGCAGGTCGCCCTCCAGCATGTGCAGGCCGCCCCGGTCGCGCCGTCGCGTCGGACCGATCTCCAGATCCCGCCTGTTCTGGAGCGCGCGATCATGGCTTGCCTGGAGAAGGCGCCCGAACGGCGGCCCTCCGATGCGGCGGACCTGGCCGACCGTCTGTCCGGCTGTGAGCTGGACAAGTGCTGGAACGAGCAGCGCGCCCGCTGCTGGTGGGACGCGCATGTGCCGCAAACCCGACCGGCCGCGGTCGATCCCGCGATGTCGACCTACGCCAAGTGACGGCGTGACTGCGTGCACCGTGGCGGTGATGGCCCTCGCGCCTGCGGGGCTCGACGGCACGGGCCCGCGCGTCGTGCCACGACAGGAGATCCTGCACGCCATGCGCGCGAGCCAGGGTTACGATCCGACCGCGACCGCGAACGGCGGCCGATTCCAGTCCGAGGTCTTGCGGCGGCTGGCGCGGAGCGCAGGCGCACTCGACCCGTCGCAATCTCCGCTGTACATCGACCACCGGCACTGGTTCCAAGCGTACCTGGAGAGGACCGGCCTCAGCGCCGAGAAGGCTCCCCTTTTCGTCCAACTCGGCCATGACTACGGCCAGGACATGGTGGTTGACTACCGCGCGGAGCGGGTCGTCGAGACGGTGGAGCCCGGACCTCCGCCCAAGCTCGCCCTCAACGTGTGCATCTGGTGGCCGGAGGGTCGCGAACATCCCGGGAAATACTCGTACGAGGACCTGCTCTCGAAGCCCCGGTTCAAGGTCACGAACGAGCGCGTGCTCAGCTACCGCCTGCTGGACTTCGGCGACATGACCGTCTTTAGTGACATGCGCGGGTTGCGCGGAAGGCCGACCTCCGGCGTCCTCGGCTTGCTGTTTCAGCTCATGGGCGAGGGTCGCGTGACGGAGAACCGGATGGCCATCTCGGTCGACGGCCTCCAGGTCTGTCGGGTGCGGGCGCGGAAGGCGTTCTTCGAGGTGGTCTCGACGGTCACCGTGTATCCCGACGGCCGAACGGAGAAGGACCTGCCTCCCGCCCGTCCCGATCTCGCGGCGTTGGAGACACGCTTGAAGGAGCCCTTGAAGCTCACCCATCCGCCCTTGGAATGCGGACGGATTCGGTGAGAGCGGTCGCCGACGAAGAGCGCGTCAGCGGCCGCCGTCGGCGGCCCGGCCGGGGAGGGGCCGGGCCGTGATCGACCGGCGCACGGCGGCCAGCGGCGCGCGATCGTCGAAACGCACCTCGCGCCCGTCGGCGACCACGCCGAGCCGCCGCCAGAGGTCTTCGAGGTCGACTTTCATCGGCGCCTCCCCCATCTTGCCGTAGAGGTCCCGCAAGACGTGCGTGCCCGTCGCGCGATCTCCCGCGTCCAGGGTGCGGTGCAGCGGCCAGCGCACGAAGATGCTGCCCCCGGCGGCGTTGATCCCACGCAGCGCGTCGTCGAGCGAGCGGCGGTTGCCCGTTTTCTCGCGGATCTGCAGGTCGGCGAGGAAGCAGAACAGCGCGCCACCCCAGTAGGTGCTGCCCCAGTTGCGGGCCTTGTCGAGGCCGGGATCGCCCGCGCGCGGCATTCCCTTCGGCAACCCGTCGATGAGCCCCCGCCACACTTCCTCCACGCTGAGCGTCCCCGCCCGCGCGCGAGCGATCGGCTCGACGTAGGTGGCGATCCCCTCTTCGAGCCAGCGCTGCATCCGCGGCATGTTCGGGAACGCGGTATGGATCATCTCGTGGGTCAGAACCCAGTCGCGCTCCAGGTCGGCCACGGTCGCGGACCGGCCCACCCAGATCATGATCGACGCGCCGCCGTTGCCCAGCGTGGTGCCGAATCCGATCGCCCGGCGGCCGGTGGGCAGCACCAGCACGAGGACGCGCGGGACCGGGTAGCGGACGTAATAATCGGCGACCGCGCGGCCGGCCCTGTCCGCCCACGCCGTCAGCGCGGAGGTCGGCAGATCGCGCTCTCCGGGCGCGATGGCCAGATCGACGACGCCTCCCGGCACGTTGATCCGCGCGGTCTCGAAGGCGCCGAAGCCGGAGTACGGCGCCTCCTCCAGATCGTCCAGCGTCGCTTCGTAAGCGGGCGCGCCGTCCCCGGGCGCGGGGAGGAGGCCCGTCGCGAACACGGTGCCCGGCGGCGTCGTCACCTCGAGACGGAACCGGGCCTCCCCGTCGCGCAGGGGCCGCGCCAGCCACGACGACGGCGGAGCGAGCAAGGCGCCCTCCTGCTCCGCCGCCCGGTTGCGGTCGTGAACCGTACGCGCGGCCTCGGCGAGCGCGAATCGGTAGCGGATGCGGCACGCCCCGGCGGCGCAAGAGGGAGCGTCGAGGCGATCGTCGCGGCGCTCGAGGGCGTGCCAGCGGCCATTCTCCTCGACCTCGGGATCACGGACGAAGGGACCCATGCCGGTGTCGAAACCCGTCTCGCGGCCCAGGCCCGCGCGCAGCGTCGCCTCCACGCGCAGCTCCTTGCCGCCTTCGTCAGCCACCACGACGTAGCGAACGGCCGGGCCGGCCGCGGCCGGACGCGTGGCGCGCACCGAGCCGGCGGTCAGGGCGGGCGTGGCCAGGGAGAGGGCGACGAGACAGCGGCGACGGGTCGTGGACACCTGTCCGCGAGGCTATGTCCTCGCCCGCGCCAGGTCAACCGGGCTACTATCGCGAACATGAAACATCAACGGGGCGCGTCATTGCTCGTGGCGGTCTTCGCCGGCAGCAACCTGGCCACGGCCGCCGATGATCCGGCGTCCGTGCTGATGCGGCGCGCCCTGGCCCCGACGCCGATCCTCGAAGACCTGCGGCAGCTGACCGACACGATCGGCGGCCGTCCCACCGGATCGGCCGCGGTCGATCGAGCGGTCGATTGGGGCCTGGCGCGGTTCCGCGAGGCCGGCCTCGAGAACGTCCACGCCGAGCCGTATGCCGCTCCCCGCACCTGGCTCGCGGGCGCCGAATCGGCCGAAGTACTCGCGCCGCGCGCCGACTGGGCGACGCCCGGATCGGAGCGCTTGCGGATCGCGGCCCTGCCCTTCTCGGCGCCGACCCCGGCGGCAGGCCTGGAGGCCGAAGTCCTCGACGTGGGAGAAGGCGATGCTCAGGCCTTCGCGGCCGCGGGCGCGAGAGTCGCCGGTCGGCTCGTCCTCTTCCACACCACCCCGATGCGCGGGCTCGAGGACCTCTTCACGGAATACATGGAAACGCCCGGCCGCCTCGCCCGCGCGCGCGAGGCCCGGGCGGCGGGCGTGCTGTGGATGTCGACGCATCCCGGCCGTCTCCTCTACCGCCACAACGCCACGCTCGACGGCTCCCTGTACCCGCTGCCGGCCGCGGTGGTGGAGCGCGAGGGAGCGCTGCGCCTGGCCCGGCTGGCGGCGGCCGGAGAGACCTTACGGGTCCGGCTGCTCGCCGGCGGCCGCTCCGACGTCGGCACGCCCGCCCGCAACGTCGTGGCCGAGGTGAAGGGACGCGAGAAGCCGGACGAGGTAGTGATACTCGGCGCTCACCTCGACAGCTGGGACCTGGGCCGGGGCGCGCTCGACAACGGCTGCAACGCCGCCCTCGTCATCGACGTTGCGCGCCAGGCGGCCGGCCTCGCGCACGAAGGCATCCGGCCGCGACGAACCCTGCGCTTCGTCCTCTACACCGGCGAGGAGGCGGGCCTCTGGGGCTCGTTCGCCGAGGTGCGCCAGCACCGGGCAGGGCTGGACCAGGTGAAGGCGCAGGTCGTCTTCGACATCGGCACCGGCAAGACGACGGGTTTCTCCCTCGGCGGACGCGCCGACCTGCAAGGCGCGGTGGAAGCTGCGCTCGCGCCGGCGAGCGCCCGGGGCCCGTTCACGCAGACGACCGACGCCTTCATCGGCACCGACAACTACGACTATCTCGTCGAGGGCGTGCCCACGCTCGTGGCCAACCAGGACGGGCGGCCGTACCTCCCCGACTATCACGCCGAGTCCGATACGTTCGACAAGGTCGACCAGGAGCAGCTCAAGGCCAACACCGCCGTCGCCGCCGTGGTGGCGTGGGGTCTGGCCGACCTTCCGGCCGCCCCCGCTCCGCGTCAGAGCCGGGCCGAGGTGGAGGCGCTCGTCCAGGCCACGGGCCTGGTCGAGCAGATGAGGCTGTTTGGCCTGTGGGAGCCTTTCGTGCGCGGCGAGCGTGGCCGCGCGCCGGCAGAACGAGGTGCGGAATGACCGTCCACGACCGTCATCGGCGCGATTTCCTGCTCAAGGCGAGCACGCTCGGGGCGGCCGTCGCCTGGGCGCCGAGCGTCATCGCCGCGCCGGCCGCCAAGTCGCGCTCGCGCCGCCGGAACGAGAAAGAGGACGTCACGCCAGCGGAGGACCTCATGCGGGAGCACGGCGTGCTCAACCGCATCCTGCTCGTCTACGAGGAGTCCATCCGGCGGCTCGAGGCGGGCGTCGAGCTGCCGCCGGAAGCCGTGAGCGGCGCCGCGGGCATCGTCCGGCGCTTCGTCGAGGACTACCACGAAAAGCTCGAAGAGGAGCACCTCTTCCCGCGCTTCGTGAAGGCGGCGACGCTCGTGGACCTGGTCGAGGTGCTGCGCGCGCAGCACGAGGCGGGCCGCCGCCTGACCGCCGACATCCTGGGCCTGGCGACCACTACCGCCACCACCACCGCCGGCGATGCGCGCACGCGCCAGACCCTCGTGAGCCGCCTGCGGAGCTTCGTCCGGATGTACCGGCCTCACGAGGCTCGGGAGGACACCGTGCTCTTCCCGGCTCTGCACCGCCTGATCCCGGAGCGCCAGTACCGGGCGCTCGGAGACAGGTTCGAGCGGCGGGAGCACGAGCTGTTCGGCGAGCGCGGCTTCGAGGGCGTAGTGGACGAGGTCGCCGCGATCGAGAAGAGCCTCGGGATCTACGACCTCGCCCAGTTCACGTCCGCCTGAGGCAGGTTCTCGACCGGGAACCCGCGCCGGCGCCACTCCTCGAGCCCGCCGGCGAGCGGCCGGACGCGCGTGATCCCTCGCCTCCGCAGCCGGAGCGCCACCCGGGCGCTCGTCGCTTCGTTGGGTCAGGTGCAGTAGAGGATGACGTCCCGGTCGCGGGGGATCTCGTGGTGGCGCTCGTCCAGCTCGTCGGGCGTGAGCACGATCGCCCCCGGCAACGCGGCGGCGTCCTGCGTGCGCTCGAGCGCGTTGCGCAGGTCCACCACGACTACCTCCTCCTGCCCGGCCTGCATCAGGGCCAGCAGCTCGTCGGGGGCGATGCGGGCGATCTCGAGGTCGCGCAGGAAGCGCCGCCGCTGGTCGAGCTTCCAGATGAGGTACAGCGCGAGGCCGCCCACGACCGCCGCGACCACCCGCACCCCGAGGACCCTCACCGCCTCCGCGACCCGCTCGAGCTGCCGGCTGAAGACGTAGCCCAGCAGGAGGAACGTCGTCGTCCAGATCAGGGCCCCCGCGCCGTCCCACAGGAGGAAGCGGGCGAGGCTCACCCGGGCGAGCCCGGCCACGGGCGGCGCGACCGTGCTCAGGCCGGGGACGAACTTCGCGTAGAGCAGCGTCCGGCTTCCCGCGCGCGCGAACACGTTCTCGGTGCGGCGCACGCACGAGTCCGGCTCGAGGGAGATCCGGCACACGAGCTTCAGGATCGAGCTGCCGTAGCTGCGGCCGAGACGGTACCACACGATGTCGGCGACCAGGCAAGCGGCCACCGCCACCAGGATCGAGTGGGTGAGCGAGAACCTGCCCATGCCGACGAGCGCGCCCACGGCGAGGAGGACGGGCACCGCCGGTATCGGCAGCCCGGCCTGCTCGACGAGGACCATCCCGAAGAGGAAGAGGTAGCCGTGCCGGAGAAGGAACGGAACGAGCCCGCTCACGCCCCGGCGACCTGCAACTCCGCTTCCAGCCGCTCGAGGAAGTATCCGACGTCGGTGACGAGCCCGACGGCGTGCAGCGTCCCGCGGTTCGAGAGCTTCACCGGCACCGACTCCGTGATGTCCACGCACACCGTCTTCACGCGGGCCGGAAGCAGGTTGCCGACGGCGATCGAGTGGAGGGCGGAGGCGAGCATCAGGCACATGCCGGCGCCCTCGAGGGCCGCGACGTAGGCCTTCTGCGCCTCGACCACGTCGGTGATGACGTCCTTCAGCGGCCCGTCGTCGCGGATCGACCCCGCGAGGACCACGCGGATGCCCCGCCGCACCGCCTCGTACATCACGCCCGAGGTGGCGAGGCCCGACTCCACGGCGGCCCGGATCCCCCCCGCACGGTTCACCGCGTTGATGGCGTAGAGGTGATTGCGGCTCCCGCCTTCGACCGCGCGCCCGCTCATCTGGCATACGCCGAGGCTCGTCTTCAGGATCGACTTCTCCAGATCGTGGGTGGCGAAGGCGTTGCCGGTGAGGATCACGTCGACCCAGCCCTCCCGCACCAGGCGCGCGAGGGCCGCGTCGCCTCCGGAGTGCACCACCGCGGGACCGGCCACTACCACGATCTTGCCGCCCGCCTTCCGCGTCTTGGCCATCTCGCGGGCGGTGCCGGCGATCACGATGCCCTTGTTGGTCTCCGCGGAGACGTCGTTGGACATGAAGCCGAAGACCGAGAAGTCGCGGCTCCTCTCCGGCGGGCGCGCCCGGATGCCGGGGCCGCGCAGCGCGACCGGCTCGCCCTTCTTCACCTGGCCCTGCTTGACGCAGCGTGGCCCGCCGCCGCGCAGGACGAGGGCGGAGTCCATCTTCTGGTCCGCCGCCGCTTGCCATTTGCCGTCGACGCGCACGAAGGTGTCGAAGTTGGTCGTGGAGTAGAAATCGTCGGGCAGGATGCCGTCCGCCTCCGCGGGCGCGAATCGCGCGTCGGCGACCTCGGCCGAGGCGCCCAGGTAGTTGAGGCGCTCCAGGATGCGGTCGAGGATCTCGGGCGCGGGAGCCGACACCGACAATCGCGCGAACGAAGGCTGCTGGTTGGTCGTCCCCACCCGGAACTCCAGGACCTCGAACCCACCCCCCTCCTCGACCACGTGGTTGAACACCCGGCGGAGGATGTCCGAATCGATGAGGTGGCCTTCCATCGTGACCGTCTCGTGAACCATGAGGGGGCTCCGGGTCCTAGTCTAGCGGCTTGCGTCGCGTACTGGAACTCACGTCAACGTACAGATTCGCGAGGCCACCGCCCCCTTCCCGCGCCAGTGTTCGGCGCGCGTAGCGGAGCGTCTCCGCTGCCGTCTCACGGCGGATTCACTCCGACGTGAGACGCTTTGAAGACGACGCACGCGGAGCGGAGCGCGCCGCATTCGGATTCAGAGTCTAGGTAGGGTCAGCTTCTTCTGGGCCTGGTACTTGCCCTTCTTGTCGGCGTAGGAGGTCTCGCACTCCTCGTCGCTCTCGAAGAAGAGGACCTGGGCGATGCCCTCGTTGGCGTAGATCTTCGCCGGGAGGGGCGTGGTGTTCGAGACCTCGAGGGTGACGATGCCCTCCCACTCCGGCTCGAACGGCGTGACGTTGACGATGATCCCGCAGCGCGCGTAGGTCGATTTCCCAAGACAAATCGTGAGCACGTTCCGCGGAATGCGGAAGTACTCCACGGTCTGCGCAAGGGCGAAGGAGTTGGGCGGGATGATACAGACGTCCCCCTTGAAGTCTACGAAGGAACGCGGATCGAAGTTCTTGGGATCGACGATGGTCGAGTTGATGTTGGTGAAGATCTTGAACTCGTCGGCGATGCGGACGTCGTAGCCGTAGGACGACAGGCCATAGGAGATGACGCCCTCCCGCACCTGCTTGTCCGTGAACGGCTCGATCATCCGCTGATCCCGGGCCATGCGGCGGATCCAGCGGTCGGACTTGATGGACATGGGGGCAAGGATTCCACGGGCGGCCCCGCGACTGCAACCGAGTGTGCCGGGCCTCACGTGGAGCCTTGACGTGTCGCCGCGGCGGGCTCAGCATGGCACCGGTGCTCGCCCTCGCCCTGGCTCTCCTGGCTCTCGGCCCCGTGCCGGAGGTGTCGGCCTCGCCCGGCACGGCGCGCGTGCTGATCCAGACGCTCCGCGGCGACATCGTGGTGGAGGTCGACACGGCACGGGCGCCCGTGACCGCGGCCAACTTCCTCCGCTACGTCGACGCGAGGCTCTACGACGGGGCGCGGTTCCACCGCACCGTGCGCCTCGGCAACCAGCCCCACGATGCGGTGCGCATCGAGGTGATCCAGGCCGAAGTCAACCCCGCCCGCGCGCGCAGGGGGTTTCCTCCCATCGCGCTCGAGCGCACGAGCGCGACCGGGCTGCGCCACCTCGACGGCGTCGTGTCGATGGCGAGGGACGGGCCCGACACCGCGACGTCCGAGTTCTTCATCTGCATCGGCGACCAGCCCTCGCTCGACTACGGTGGCAAGCGCAACGCGGACGGCCAGGGCTTTGCCGCCTTCGGCCGGGTGGTGAAGGGCATGCCTGTCGTCCGGAGGATCCAGCGCGCCACCGCGGACGGACAGCACCTCAAGCCGGCGATCGTGATCCGCTCCGCCCGCCGGCTGCCGTAATAGCGAAGGCGGCGCGCTCCGCTTCCGCGCGCCGGACGCTGACTAGCGACACTACCCCGTCAGCGGCGGAGCAGGCTCAGCAGGAGGCTCAGGATCAGGCTCAGCAGCAGGCAGGTGACGAGAGGGAAGTAGAAGGTCGTCCCGCCCTTGTGGTAGACGATATCGCCGGGCAGCCGTCCGAGGAACGGCACCTTGCCCGCCAGCAGCACGACCACGCCCACGGCCGCGAGCACCACTCCACCGATGACGAGGAGGCGGCCCAGGTTGGAAACGTCGTCGGGCATGATTGCATCTTAAGGCCGGCGCGAGAGGCGAATGTTCGACGCGTTGCTCTTCCTGGGTTCGGTCGCCGCGGGCGCCATCGCGTCGGTGGCCGGTTTCGGCGTCGGGAGCGTGCTGACGCCGCTCTTCACCCTGGCCGTGGACACCAGGCTGGCCGTGGCCGCGGTGTCGATCCCTCACCTGGCGGCAACGTCTCTTCGTCTCTGGATGATGCGCGGTCAGGTCGACGGGCGGCTTCTCCGCGGCTTCGGCCTCGCCAGCGCCGGCGGCGGGCTCGCCGGCGCGCTTCTCCAGAGCCGCGCCCGCAGCCGCACGCTCGACGTGGTCCTGGGCGGTCTGCTTCTGCTCGCCGGACTCGGGGAGCTGACGGGGCTCGCCCGCCGGACGCGACTGCGAGGCAAGGCCGCGTGGGTGGCCGGCGCGCTCTCGGGTGTTTTCGGCGGGCTCGTCGGGAACCAGGGCGGCATCCGTTCCGCCGCGCTGCTCGGGTTCGACGTGCCGCGCGATGCGTTCGTCGCCACCGCGACCGCGATCGCGCTCGCGATCGACCTGGCCCGGATGCCGGTATATGTCGTCACCGAGCGGGCTCGGCTCTCCGGTGTCGCCGGTCTCGTGGCCGTGGCCACGGCGGGAGCGATCGGGGGCACGCTCGTCGGCCAGCGCCTGCTGGCGCGGATTCCGGAGCCCCTCTTCCGCCGCGTGGTCGCGGTCCTGCTGCTCGCGCTCGGCGTGTACATGCTCGCGCGAAAGGGCTGAGGCGCACCCTCAGCGGCCCAGGCGCAGGCGGCGCAATCCCTCCACGTCCGCCGCCGCGGCCGCCGCTTCCGTCCGCACCTGCGGGTCGGGATCCTGCCGGGCGTGGGCCGCAGCGGGCAAGGCGACCTCGGAGTTGAAGAAACGAAGGACGTGGAGCGCCTCGATGCGCAACGCAGGCTCGGGGTCCTGCAGCAGCTTCGAAACCACCTTCCAGCCGCGCCCGGCCGAGAGCTGGCCGTTGGCGAACACCGTCTTGAGCACGGAGGCGGCGGCCAGACGCGCGTTCGCGTCGGGCCACTGGGTCACGCTGGCCAGGCAGGTGGTGGCCCGCGGCGCCGCCATCGCGGCCAGGGACGCGGCCGCCACCTGGCGCACCTCCTCGCGCGGGTCGCCGAGGCGCCCGCAGAGCGGATCGACGGCGGCAGGCCCGAGCGCCACCATCAACGAAACCGCATTGCGGAAGTGGCGGAGGGCGCGCTCGCGGTCGTCGTCGGCGATCCGCATGTCGTGGAGGTACAGCTCCACGACGGCTGCGTCCTTGTCGCGCGCCAGGCACATCAGCGTGACCGCGCTCACCTCGGGCTCGCGGGCGAGCCCGAGGTAGGCCTGGCGGTCCCCCGCCGCGCAGTCTCCAGGCAGGCCGTCGAAGTCGATGAGGAACCCGCGCGCGGCCTTGCGCTCCAGGTCCACCGCGTCCGCGACGAGGGCCGGCGCCGCCGCGGCCTGGAACCACGACCGGGCGCCGAAGAGCAAGGCGAGGGCGACCGCGGTGCCGGCCGCGACCTTCCCGCGCGGCAGGCGGCGCGCCGGGGGCCGCGACTTCTCCGCGCGCGGCGCGTTCCGGCGCACCTCCTCCCAGAACGACGGCGCCGAGCTCGCCTTCTGGGTCAGGTCCTGCAGCCGGCCCGCGACCTCCTCGCGGCGCAGGCCACCGAAGCCGCGCCGCCGCAGGTCGTCCACGAGGCGATCGAGGTCCCCTTCCGTCCAGGCCGGCCCCGCCGTGCGCACGGTCTCGGGCTTCAGGCGCAGGCTCACGAAGCTCTCCAGGTAGGGCCTCGCCTTCTCGTCCCACCGCGGTAGCGCGCGCGCTTCCGGCTCCCAGTCGAGGTGCCAGATCCTGAGGGTGCGGTCCGCTCCCCCGGTGATCAGCCGCGTGCCGGTCGGGCCGAAGGCCACCGCCATCACCCCCGCCGTGTGCGGGAGCGTGCGCTCGCACTTGCCCGTGGAGAGGTCCCAGAGCCGCACGGTCTTGTCCCGGCTGGCGGAGGCCAGGTAGCGCCCGTCGGGGGAGAAGCAGAGCGAGGTCACCTCGGCCGTGTGGCCGGGGAGCGCGCGCAGCGCCCTTCCCGCCCGCAGGTCCCACACCCGCACCGACGTGTCGACGCCGCCCGAGGCGATCTGCCGGCCGCTCGCGCTGATCGCCAGGGCGCCGACGCTGTTCTCGTGGCCTTCGAGCACGCACGCGCATTCCCCCGTCTCCACGTCCCACGCCCGCACGGCAGAATCCCACCCCGCGCTGACGACGAACTTCCCGTCGGGGCCGTAGGCGGCCGCGGCCACGTTGGCGGAGTGGCCTTCGAGCACGCCCAGCGGCCGGCCCGTGGTGAGCTGCCACAAGCGGAGGGTCGAGTCCCAGGACCCGGTGAGCAGCGTGGCTCCGTCGGGTGAGAGCGCGACGCAGCTCACCTGCTCGGCGTGTCCCTCGAAGCTGCGCACGGTGCGGGAAGAGGCGATGTCCCACAAGCGCGCCGTGTGGTCCCAGCTTCCGGAGACGACCGACCGTCCGTCGGGGGCGAAGGCGACGGCGGACACGGTCTCGGCATGCCCGCTCAGGACGGAAAGAAGCTGCCGTCCGGCCAGGTCCCACAGCCGGACGGTGGCGTCCATGCCGCCCGACAGCGCGCGGGCGCCATCGGGGCTGAGGGAAACGGCGAGGATCGGGTCCGAGTGGCCTTCGAGCGACGCCGCCTCCCAGGCGCCGCGCAGTCCCTTGCGCGGCAGCGCCGCGCTGATCTCGTCCCACAGCACGAGGGCATCGTCGGAGCGCTCGTAGCCGGGGATGCTGCGGGCGGTGCGGGCCAGCTCGAGCGCGCCCACGAGGTCGCCCTTCTGCAGCGAGAGGCGCGCCGCCTCCACCCGGCCCTGGAACGCGGCGTCGCGGCTCTCCACCTCGACCGCGCTGACGGGCTTGCAGACGGCGAAGGCCGGCAGGCGCGGGCGATCGGGCACGCGGAGGGCCACGACCTGCGTGCCGCTCGCCGCCCACGCCACGCCGTCCCCGCCCGCGGCGACGGCCAGCACCGGCGCATCGCGCCGGAAGACCGCGTGCAGCCGGCCCCCGGCCACGTCCCACGCGCGCAGCGTGCGGTCTTGACTTCCGGAATAGGCGAAGCGGCCATCCCTCGAAAGCGCCAGCGCGACGACGGCCTGGACGTGGCCGGCGAAGGTGCGCACGTGCCGGGCGTTGGGCAGGTCCCAGAGCCGGATCGTGCGGTCCTCGCCCCCGGAAAGCACGAATCCCTTCGGACCACTGAGGGCCACCGCGAAGACGTGTCCTTGGTGCCCCTCGAAGACGGCCACGGCCTGGCCCGAGGCGAGGTCCCACGCGCGCACCGTCCCGTCGAGGCTCGCGGAGACGGCCCGCGTCCCGTCGGCGCTCGCGGCGACGGCGGTCACCGCCTCCTCGTGGCCCTCCAGCACGCGCACGCATCGCCCGGTGGCGATCTCCCACAACCTCACGGTGCGGTCGGAGCCGCCCGAGAGCGCGAAGCGGCCGTCGCCCGTGATGGAGAGCGCGGAGAGGAACCCCGGGTGGGGCTGGAAGGTGCGCAGCGGCCGCCCGGTCTCCAGCTCCGAGAGCTGCGGCGGCGTCCCCTCTCCCGCCCTCAGCAGCGCACGCCCGTCCGGCGTGAACGCGATCGAGCGCAGCCGCATCTCCTCGGCGG
Organism: Acidobacteriota bacterium; assembly: GCA_003222275.1. GTDB lineage: Bacteria > Acidobacteriota > Vicinamibacteria > Fen-336 > Fen-336 > AA32. The sequence continues at coordinate 20,562 of QHVJ01000026.1, forward strand.
GCAGCGAGCGCACGACCGTCCCCGTCCGCGCCTCCCAGATGCGGGCCGCTTGAGCATCTCCGCCGGCGACGAAGCGGCCGTCGGCCGAGACGGCGAGCACGACGGCGGGAGTGACGAGCCCCTTGATCGAGCGCAACGCCTCGTGGCCGGGGACGTGCCCGAGCACGGCCTCTTCCATCGCCGCCGGCAGGTCACGCCGGCGCTCGCGAACGCGGGCGTAGAACGCGCGGGCCCTCTCGCCCTCTCCCAGCCGCGCGAGGCTGAGCGCGAAGCCCGCCACCTCGGACGGCTCGACCTGGCCGGAGGCCATCGAGCGCTCCAGGCAATCTCTCGCTCGCGCCCACGACACCTCGCCTCCGGCCGCGCCTTGCGCGCACAGGGCGAGACCGAGGTCCCGGTCCAGCTCGGCCGACGCGGACGTGGCGGCCGCCGACTCTTCGAGCGCGCGGACGGCGCGGCCGGCCTCGCCCAGGGCGAGCAGGAGCTTGCCCGCGAGGTGCGCGCCGCGCGGGACTGCGGCATGGGCCCGCCGGGATTCCGCCACGCGGTTGAGCATCTCCTCGTCGCTCATCTCGCCTCGCCCCCAGAGGTGGAGCGACTGGTTGTAGGTCGACTCGAGGTGCTGGGGCTGGCGCGCGAGGGCCTTGCGCCACAGAGGGTCGGCCTCGCCGAGCCGGCCCAGGTCGAGGAGCGACACCGCGCGGTTGCTGAGGCTGTCGGCGGTGTCGCGGCCCGCGCGCGGCTCCGGCCGCGGGTAGGGGCCCGCGCCGGACGCCTCGTAGGCGGCACGCAGCACTGCCGCCGCTTCCTTGAGGGAGCGCGGGCGCGCGGCCGGATCGTCGCTGAAGCACTGCCCCAGCAGCGCGGCCACCGCGTCCGGCATCGCGGGAAGGCCGAGCCCGTGGCCGCGCTCGCGATACTCGCGCAGGACCTCCCCGGCCGCGATGCCGTACTCCCAGGTGCGATCGCCCAGGAACATCTCGAGGACCGACAGGCCCCAGCCCCAGGCGTCCGTGCGCCGCGTCAGCTCCTTCCCCGCCGACTGCTCCGGGGCCATGTACGCGGGCGTCCCCGCCACCCCGCCGGCCACCATCAACGTCTGGCCCGCGGGGCCGGGCGCACCCGCGGCCCCGGGAGCTCCGACGGCCCGCGCGCGGGCGAGGCCGAAGTCGGTGACCTTGACCAGGCCGTCGCCGGCGACCATCACGTTCGCCGGCTTCACGTCGCGGTGCACGAGCCCCTGCTCGTGGGCGTAATGGAGTCCCCACGCGAACTGGACGGCGACGTCGAGGATGCGGTCGAGCGCGCGCAGCCGCTTGTGCTGGATCGCATCGTGGAGGCTCCCTCCGTCGACGAACTCGGCGAACAGGCGCGGCGTGCCTTCGACGCGGCGGACGTAGTAGCAGGCGACGACGTGGGGGTGCAGGCCCAGGCCGACCCACGTCTCGGCCTCCTGCTCGAAGGCGTCGGCGCCGCCGGCCGCCTCGAGCGCGGAGGGCAGAGGCGCCTTGACCGCGAGGTCCACGTCCCAGCCGCGGTGGCGCACGCGGTAGACGCGCCCCATGCCGCCCTCGCCGAGGACGGCCGTGACCTCGTACAGGCCGAGCACGACGTCGCCGACCTTCCACTCGGTTTCCGGCTTCGGCGCCTCCGCGGCGCGCGTCGGCGCAGGCGCGCCCTCGACCGCGGTGGCCACCGGCTCGGCCGCCGTCGCGGGCGCCTCGAGCTGCGTCGCCGCGGGCGCGGCTCCCGGCATCGGGACCGTGAAGCGCGTCTGGCAACGCGGGCACTTCAGCGTCTTGCCCGCGATGCCGCCGGGAACGTTTGCGCGCAGGCCGCAGCCCGGGCAGCTCGCGGCGAGACTGGTCATGACACCGCTCCGGCCAGGGCCGCGCGGAATTCCCCCGCCGTCTGGTAGCGCTCGGGTACCGCGTCGACGACCGACCGGTCCACGACCGCGGCGACGCGTTCGGGCAGCCGCGGGTCGCGCGCGCGGAGGGGAACGATGCCGCCGCGCAGGATGACGGGGAGCGGGTCTTCGCCGGGCCGGAACTCGCGCGGGTACGCTCCGGTCAGCATGTGATAGAGCGTGGCCCCCATGCTCCACACGTCGCTCACCGGCTTCAGGAGGCGGAACTGCGTGAGCTGCTCGCGCGGCATGAAGTAGAGCGTGCCCGCGACCGCGCCGGTGGCGGTCATGCCCGAGAGCCCGGCCTGCTGGAAGCTCTTCGCAAGGCCGAAGTCGGTGACCTTCGCTCCGCCGCCCACGTCGTCGGCGAGGAGCAGGTTTTCGGGCTTGAGGTCGCGATGGACGAACCCCCGCTCGTGGGCGTGGGCCAGCCCCTCGAGCGCCTCGAGCGCGATGCGCACGGAGAGCGGCAGGGGAAGGCCGCCGGGCTGGCGGCGCTGGAGGTCGGCGACGCTGCCGCCCGCGCAGTACTCCATTGCGAAGTAGAACGTGCTCCCCGCCGACCCGTGGTCGATGAGGGACACGATACGCGGATGGCGCAGCGAGCGCGTGATCTCGATCTCACGCTGGAAGTTCTCGCGCGCCGCGTCGTCGACCTCGGACTGGGCGAGCATCACCTTGAGCGCGACCGTGCTCCCGTCTTCCTGGCGCTTCGCGAGGTAGACGGCCCCCATGCCTCCCCGCCCGATCATCCTCCCCACCGCGTAGCCGGGGACCTCCATCGGCGCCGCGGGCCGGACGGCGAGCAGGCCCTCCAGCCCGGCTTCCTCGTCTCCGGGGACATCGGCGGGGGCGGTCGAGCGGTGGCCCTCGATGGCGACCTCGAACACCGTCGCGCCCACGCGGATCTGGTCCCCGTCGCGCAAGTCCACTTCGGGCAGCCGGCGGCGGGATGCCTCCTCGGGACTCTCCTGCCGGCCGCGGCCGCCGTGCTTCTGGCCGTTCACGTGGGTGCCGTTGAGACTGCCGAGATCGCGCAGGCGGGCATGCGGCGGATTCACCTCGAGCAGGAAGTGATGGCGGGAGGCGGTGGTGTCGGTGGCGGCCAGCTCGGCGTGGCAGTCCGGGGAGCGGCCGAAGAGGAACGTGTCGTGCCGGTCGTACGAGAACACGCGGCCCGCGAGGGGACCGGCGGAAACCTTGAGCGTCACGCGATCAGCCATGGACGCTGGCGCATTATAGAGGATGCGGCCACGTGCGCCCGTGCGGCCAGTGACGCCTCGCACAGGCGACCCTCGCCCCCCCCTCTCCTTTCAGCGAGAGGGAGCTATCGCTCGGAGCGAACCAGCTCTATGCCGGGGAAGAAGTAGGCGATCTCGAAGCGGGCGGTCTCGGGTGCGTCCGACCCATGGATGCAGTTGGCCTCGATCGAAGAGGCGAGGTCACCGCGGATCGTGCCCGGGGCGGCCTTGGCGGGGTCGGTCGCGCCCATGATCTCCCGCAGGCGGGCGATGGCGTTCTCGCTCTCGAGGACCATGGTGATGCAGGGCCCCGAGCTCATGAAATCGCAGAGGCTGCGGAAGAAGGGCCGCTCGCGGTGGACGTAGTAGAACCCCTCGGCCTCGGCCGGGGTGAGGCGGCGCAGACGCAGCGCGACCACTTCGAAGCCGGCCTTCTCGAGCCGGGAGAGGATCTCCCCCGCTTGCCGCGCCTTCATCGCGTCGGGCTTGATGATGGAAAACGTGTGCTCTTTCAATTGTCCTTCCTCACCGCGTCGGCAGCACTTCGGCGACCGCGGCGCCGATGTCCGCCGGCGACTTGACCACGTGGATCCCGGCCGCCGCCATCGCCCTCATCTTCTCCTCCGCGGTGCCCTTGCCTCCGGCGATGATGGCCCCCGCATGACCCATCCGCCGCCCCGGCGGCGCCGTCTGGCCGGCGATGAAGCCGACGACAGGCTTGCGGACGCTCTGCTTCACGAAGACCGCCGCCTCCTCCTCCGCGCTCCCGCCGATCTCGCCGATCATCACGATCGCCTGCGTGCCGGGGTCGTCGTTGAAGAGCCGCAGCGCGTCGGTGTGGTTGGTGCCGATGATGGGGTCGCCGCCGATGCCGATGCAGGTGGACTGGCCGATGCCGAGGGCCGTGAGCTGGTTGACGGCTTCGTAGGTGAGCGTCCCGCTGCGGCTCACCACCCCTACGGGTCCGCCCTTGTGGATGTGCCCCGGCATGATGCCGACCTTGCACTTCTCACCCGGGGAGATGATGCCGGGGCAATTGGGGCCGATGAGCCGCACGGGCCGCCCCTCCAGGAAGGCCGCCGCCCGCACCATGTCCAGGGTCGGAACGCCCTCGGTGATGCACACGACGAGCGGGATCCCGGCGTCGGCCGCCTCCATGATCGCGTCGGCGGCGCCGGGCGGCGGTACGAAGACCATCGAGACGTTGGCGGCGGTCTTGCGCACCGCTTCCTCGACGGTGTTGAAGAGTGCGAAGCCCTCGACGGTCGTCCCCCCCTTGCCGGGGGTCACGCCGCCGACCACGTTCGTCCCGTACTCGCGGCCGCCGACGGCGTGGAAGGTGCCGTGCTTGCCCATGCCCTGGACGAGCACGCGGCTGTGCGCCCCGACGAGGACGCTCACTTTGCGCCCTTCGCGGCCGCGACCACGCGCTGGGCGGCCTCGCTCATGTCGTCGGCGGTCGTGAAGTTGAGGCCCGAGTCGCGGAGCATCGCCTTGCCCTTCTCCTCGTTGTTGCCCTTCATGCGGATCACGACCGGGACCTTCACCCCCAGCTCGCGCACGGCGGCGATGACGCCCTCCGCGAGCACGTCGCAGCGCAGGATGCCGCCGAAGATGTTGATGAGGACCGCTCTCACGTCGGGGTCCGCAAGCAGGATGCGGAACGCGTTGCGGATCTGGTCGGCGTTCGCTCCGCCGCCCACGTCGAGGAAGTTCGCGGGGCTGCCCCCGGCGAGCTTGATGATGTCCATCGTGGCCATGGCCAGCCCCGCGCCGTTGACCATGCAGCCCACGTCCCCGCCTTCGAGCTTGATGTAGTTGAGGCCGTACTTCGAGGCCTCCACCTCGAGCGGGTCCTCCTCGTCGAAATCGCGCAGCTCCTTCAGCTCGGCGTGCCGATAAAGCGCGTTGTCGTCGAGGCTGAGCTTCGCGTCGAGCGCCAGGAGGGCGAGGTCCCTCGTCATCAGGAAAGGGTTGATCTCCAGGAGCGACGCGTCGAGGGCTTCGAACGCACGGTGGATCGCCTGCATGAACGTCACCGCCCTGGCGAGCGTGGAGGCGGGCAAGCCGAGGCCGAACGCGAGCTTGCGGGCCTGGAACGGCTGGAAGCCCGCGGCGACGTGCACGGTCTCCATGAGGATGGCCTTCGGGTCCTTGGCCGCGACCTCTTCGATGTCCATGCCCCCCTGGGCGGAGGCCATGAAGACCGGCGACTCGCGCGCGCGGTCGACGACCATGGCCAGGTACATCTCCCGCGAGCCCGCGAGGTCCATGCCCTGCTCGACGAGCAGGCGGCGCACGATCCGCCCCTCGGGCCCGGTCTGGTGCGTGCGCAGCCGCATGCCGAGCATGGCCCGGGCGATGGACTCGGCCTCTTCGGCGGAGCGGGCGAGCTTGACGCCGCCGCCCTTGCCCCGCCCGCCGGCGTGGATCTGGGCCTTCACCACCACCGGGAAGCCCAGCTCCTTGGCCACCTCGACCGCTTCGTCCGCCGTGTAGGCGACCTTGCCCCGCGGGACCGGGACCCCGAAGCTCGACAACAGCGCTTTGGCCTGGTACTCGTGGACCTTCACCGCTCGGTGATGCCTCCCGCGTGCCCGAGGGCCCGCGCGAAACCCATGATGTTAGTGAGCGCGCGCGAGGGAGTCAAACATCGTCATTGAGCTGGGGGGCGCTAGCGGCGCGCCCCCCAGACCGCCCGCTCGCTGCGCGCGAGTGAATCGCGCTCCGCTCGAAGCTGTGACTGTCTGCTGGCGCTAGCGGCGACTAGCGGCGGATGCGCATCTCGCCCGTCAACAGGGTGAGGGGGCCGAAGGTGGGCCGGCCCAGCGAGCCCGCGTCGACCCCGATCGTGCCGTCCAGGCGATACGGCACCGTCGATCCGCCGATCGCGCGCCGCACGACGTCGGCCAGCTCGGGCAGATCGGAGAAGCTCACCGTGAGATCGATGGGGATCTCCGTTTGCTGTCGCGCCGCGAGGGGGAGACCGAGAGGCAGGTCCAGGGTCGCCGCGCGAGGCCAGTCCGCGGAGCGAGCGCTCTCGAGCAGGAGGGATCCGTTGAGCGTAGACAGCGTCAGCCCGAATGGGTTCGGGTTCTCGACCCGTGCCCACAGGCGCACGCCCGCGCCGCCCAGGGGCAGCCCCGAGCCCGAGCCGAGCAGGCGTAGCTCCGCCGGCCTGTCCGGCACCGTGGCGAATCGCGGGGGCTGGACGAGGGCGGCCAGGCCGCCGAGTGTCGCGCAGCCCGCGGCGGTCGCGCTGGCGATGACAGCGGCAAGCCGACGGATTGCGCGCCCCGAGACGGTTCCCATCGCGGCAACACACGTGCAAGCGGCGTGCCGGCTCGAAGCGGCGCGGCTCACCAGCCGCCCGGCTGGACACGTAGAATGCTCTCGGTCATCACGCGAATTCCAGGGGGTCTTGCATGCCGAGCGCACGCATCGAGCGGGCCACGTTGATCGTGCTCGTCGTGCTCTCGCTGGTCCTGCTCGCGATGGTGATCTATCCGTTCGCGAGCGCCCTCTTCGTGGCCGCCGTCCTCGCCGCCGCCCTCACGCCGTGGACCGAGCGCCTGGCGGCTCGCCTGCGCGGCCGCCGCCAGCTCGCGGCGGGGATCGTGACGCTCGGCGCGCTGCTCCTGCTCGTGGTGCCGATCGCAGCGGTGGCGCTTTCGCTCGGGAAAGAGGCGGTGGCCGGGATCGGCTACGTCAAGGAGACGATGAGCGGCGAGGGCGTGCGGGGCCTCATCAACGACCTCCCCGCCCCCCTGCGTTCGCTCGTCGAGAAGGTCCTGGAGCAGATCCCCGGCGGCGAGGAGCGGATCCAGGAGCTGACCGACACGCAGGGCGGGCGGGCGGCGGCGGCATTGGGCGGGGTGCTGGGCGCGACCACCCAGGCGGTCGTGCAGGTCGTGATGATGCTCATCGCCCTGTTCTTCCTGCTGATCGACGGCCGCGCGCTCGTCGAGTGGCTCGAGGAGGCGGCGCCGCTCAAGCGCGGCCACGTGCGCGAGCTGATGGAGGAGTTCCGCAAGGTGACGGTGGCCGTGCTCGTCTCGACGGTGGCGACGGCGGGCATCCAGGCCCTGGTGGCCCTCGTCGGCTACCTCGTCGCGGGCGTGCCCCACGTCATGTTCTTCACCTTCGTCACGTTCGTGATGGCGTTCGTCCCCGCGGTGGGCGCCGGCGGCGCGGGCCTGGTCGCGGCGGCGCTCGTCTTCTTCCGAGGGCACACCGGCCGCGCGGTGTTCCTCGCCGCCTGGGCGCTACTGGCGGTCGGCCTGTCCGACAACGTCGTCAAGCCGTACCTGATCCGCGGGGGCGTGTCGATCCATGGGGCCGTGGTGTTCTTCGCGCTGCTCGGCGGCCTGGCCGCCTTCGGCCCCATCGGCCTGCTCCTCGGGCCGCTGGTCGTCGCCTTCTTCCTCTCCGTGGTCAGGATCGTCCGGCGCGAATACCCCCGCGAGGCCTGATCGTTTTCGGTCGCGGGCCTTCATGCTCCGGGCGCGGGGCGCGCCCTCCCGTTACTGTCTGTTCCTTGTCCCTGTTCGTTCTCTGCGGCCTCTGCGCGGTCCTCTGCGGCCTCTGCGTTCAAGGGCAACGCGGTCAGCCTTCCCTACGCCATTCGTCGTCCGTCTTCAGGAAGCGGGTGGGCGCGAGCGGACGGAAGCGCTGGCCGTCCCAGGCGTGGACGGTGCACGCCAGCCGCGGCGGGTCGAGCAGGATCAGGTTGTAGCTGTTGGGCTCGCCGCGAAGCCGCGTCGACACCGCCGTGCCCGCCTGGAAAACGAGGATCGACCGCTTGATCGCGACGTGGTGCGTGCGCACGTCGCCCGTGAAGCCGCGATGGAGGTGGCCAGCGAGCACGATGTCGACGCCGGCGGCCTCCGCGGCCTGGAGGCCCTCCAGCCCGCGGCCCACCAGCGTGTGGGCGGGACCGGAAGGCGCGGGCACGAACGGGTGGTGGGTGACGAGGACCCGGACGAGGCCGGGGGGCAAGGGTGCGAACCGCTGGCGCAAGACCTCGATCTGCGGCAGCGAGATGCGGCCGTCTCCGGCGAGCGCAGTCCGGCGGGCGGTGTTCAGCCCGAGCACGGCCAGCTCCGCGTCGACGTAGAACGGGTTGTCGTCCGCGTGGATGTATTGGCGGTAACGGTCGAGCGGCCGAAGCAGGCGCCGGGCCACGTCGAAGAGCGGGATGTCGTGGTTGCCCGGTACCGCCAGCACCGGCATGCCCAGGGCCTGCAGGAAATCGCGCGCCGCCTCGAACTCGCGGCGGCGGGCGCGCTGCGTGAGGTCGCCGCTCACCGCCACCAGGTCCGGGGCCGCGCCTTTCAAATCCTCCTGCAGGGCGGCCACGAGGGCGGGGTCCTCGCGGCCGAAATGAAGGTCCGAAACGTGGGCGATGGTCCTCACGCCGCCGCCGGCGGCGTGATCACCCGCAGCGCGCGCGGCCGCACGCGGTAGCGCAGGGGCATGGAGAGCCGCATCACCTCGCCGTCGAGGGCGACCTGGATGCTTCGCCGCCAGAACGACGCCACCTCGAGAGCGGGCAGCCCCTCGGATTCGAAATCCTTCGCGGGGTCCAGGCGCCCGAGCAGGGCTTTGACGGCCAGTCCGAGGAAGCCCGCGCGGCTGCGGTTGCGGGCAACGTACAGCCATAGCTCCCCCCGATCCAGCTGGGGCCGCCGGCCGACCGCGAACAGCTTCATCTCGTAGCGATTGTTACCGATGAAGACGAGCGGGCTCGTGACCGTCAGCGTACGCTCCGGCAGCCGGAGGACCGCGGTGACGACGGGAAAGCGGCGCAGCTGGCCGAGGGCGGCCCGCAGCATCGCCGGCCACTTCGAACCGGAGCCGCGGTCGTGGATCTGGTCCCTCTCCTCGACCACCTCGGGGTAGATGCCGAGCGAGGAGTTGTTCAGGAAGAAGCGGCCGTTGACCTCGCCCAGGTCCACCGCGCGCACGTGGCCGGCGACGACCGTGCGCACCGCTTCGTCGAGGTCCATCGGGATCCCGAGATCCTTGGCGAAGTGGTTGAGCGTGCCCAGGGGCAGGATGCCGAGGGGTTTGTCCCCGCCCGCGAGGGCCCCGACCCCGCAGTTCAGCGTGCCGTCGCCGCCCCCCATCACCACGACGTCGGCGTCGGAGCGGACGGCTTTCTCCACGGCGGTGGGGAGACCCGACGGCTCCAGCGCGCACACGACGGCTTCGGCGCCCGCGGTGCGGAAGGCGGCGAGGACGCGGGCCACTTGTTGCGCCGTCTCCTCCGAATCGACGGATCCTGCCGCCGCGTTCAGCAGGACGCTGGCCTTCATCACCTTCGAGGGAGTGATTGAAGCGGAGGAGCGGGGAACGTGTCGCAGCGCGTCCACCGTTCCTCCCCGTGGGATGGCGGCGCGAGATTAGACGGGGCTGCGCCCTTGGATGACGCGGATCAGCACCACCACGATGGCGACAATCAGCAGGATGTGGATGAACCCGCCGATGGTGTAGCCGCTCACCATCCCGAGCAGCCACATGATCAGCAGGATCACGAAGATCGTCCAGAGCATGCGCGTTCCTTTCTGGGCTCTAGGAGCCCGCGTCGACTCCCCGGGATCGGACTTCGGACGGGGTTATGAGCAATCGACGTGCCAGTTCGGAGCACGCATTTCCGACGCGCGGATGCGGTGCTGCGCATACAGCAGCCCCTCCCTCACCGCCGGTCGGGGAGATATGTTCTGTATAACTTACGCGACAATGTAAACCCGACAACGAGAAGCCTTCTCGGCGCGCCGCTGTCCGGTGCCCCGCGGCGGCTCATAATGAAAGGGATGGCACGCCGGCGCCGGAAACGCGACGGGATCGTCCAGACGGACGGTGACCGGGCGCGTGGGCGCGATTGGTTCGCTCCGTTCATGTGGGGCGTCCTGGCCGCCGGCAGCGGGATGGTCATCGCCAACTCGCTCGCGAGCCGCCGGCGCCGTGGGTTCCCCCTTCGCCTCATCCGAGGCTCGCGGAGTGACGTGCCCCCCGTGGTCGTCATCCCCGGGATCATGGGGAGCCGCCTCATGCGACCCGACGGCACGCCGGTATGGCTGAACATCCGTAATGCCGTCGGGCACTACGACCTCAGCCTCCCGCTCACGCTGCCGCTCGCCGAGAGCCGCGACGACCTCGTCCCGGGTCCGCTGCTCGGAACGACCGCGGTCATGCCGCGGCTCTTCGGCTTCACGGAGTACTACGACCTGCTCGACATCCTCGCCGCCGCCGGCTTCAACTCCTCCCCATCCGCCGATGGGCACGGCCCGACCCATCATGTCTTCAGCTACGACTGGCGCCGAGACCTGGTGGAGACGGCGCGGCGGCTGGACGAGAGCCTCGAGAAACTGGCGGAGGCGCGGGGCGATCCCGGCGCCCGCTTCAACGTCATCGGCCACAGCATGGGCGGGTTGGTGGCGCGGTACTACCTGCGCTACGGCACCGCGGAGCCGGACGGCCCCGTGACGTGGGCGGGCGCGCGGCGCATCGCGAACCTGGTCCTGGTCGCGGTGCCGAACGCGGGCGGCATTCACGCGCTGGAGGCGATGCTCTACGGCAATCGCGTGGGCCTGTCCCATACGACCCTCGCCGCCCCCGTGATCGCCCGCATGCCTTCCGTGTACCAGCTCATGCCGCCCCGCGGGGCGGCGGCGCTGCTCGACGACAAGCTCGAGCCCCTCGACGTCGACCTGCACGACGCGGCGACGTGGGACCGCTATGGCTGGGGCCCGTTCGCTCCCGCCCGCCGCGGCCTCGACCTCGCCGACGAGGGCGCGCGAGACAAGAGCCGCGCGTTCCTCGAGGCGGCGCTGCTCCGCTCGGGCGCATTCCATGGCGCGCTGGCCCGCGCGCCCGAGACGCCGTGCCCGGTGCGGGTGGTCATCCTGGGCGGCGACTGCCTGCCCACCATCGCGCGCGGCATCGTCCCCGACAAGCGCGGGCTGCCTCCGCGCTTCGTGCCCTGGAACCGGAAGGAGAACGACGCGATGTTCGAGGCCGGCGACGGGCGCGTGACCCGGGCGAGCGTGCTCGCCTCCCACCTCCCCCTCGCCGAGCAGAGCCCCTTCGGCTGCGGCTTGCCCGAGGTGGCCGACGCGGTCTTCGGTAGCGCCGACCATCACGGGATCTACCGCGAGCCCACGTTCCAGAGCATCCTCCTTCGCCTGCTCCTGCGCCCGGTGAGGCGCACGGTCCCCGTCGTTGCGGACCCGGCGGCTGCCGGATAGAATTCCGTACGCCTTGTCCGCCAACGCGATTCCCACCCCCCTCCGCCTGAACCGGACGACCGGCCGCACGTCTTCCTTCCTCGCCTCGTCCATCGGACGGAAGGTCGTCATGGCCCTCACCGGGCTCGTGCTGTTCGGCTACGTCGTCGTCCACATGCTCGGCAACCTCCAGATCTACCTCGGCCCGGCGGCCCTCAACGCCTACGCGGTGAAGCTGCGGGCGATGCCGGCGCTGCTCTGGGGCGTGCGCGTCCTGCTGTTCGCCTCCGCCGTCCTGCACGTGTGGGCCGCGGTGTCCCTGACGCGCGCGAACGTGGCCGCCCGCGGGATCGGCTACCGCGAGCGGCGCAACCGCGAATCGACCTACGCCTCGCGGACCATGCGCTGGAGCGGCGTGATCCTCCTGCTCTTCATCGTCTATCACCTGCTCCACTTGACCCTGGGGACCGTGCATCCGGGCTTCGTGCCGGGAGACGTCTACCACAACGTCGTCCGCGGCTTCCAGATGGGGATCGCGCCGTTTTTCTACGTCCTCGCCATGCTCGCGCTCGGCCTGCACATGTACCACGGGGTCTGGAGCCTCATGCAGACCGTCGGCCTCAGCCATCCCCGCTACGACCGCCTGCGCTACGCCTTCGCCGCCTTCATCACGGCGCTGGTCGTGCTCGGCAACCTCTCGTTCCCCATCGCCGTGATGACCGGCCTGCTGAAGGACCGGTCGTCGTCCCGCGCGGCCACGGCAGCCCGGCGTTGATGGAACTTCGCTCCAACGTTCCCGAGGGCCCGATCGAACGGAAATGGGAGAAGCACCGCTTCGAGATGAAGCTGGTGAACCCCGCGAACAAGCGCAAGCACACGATCCTCATGGTGGGCTCGGGCCTCGCCGGCGCCTCCGCCGCGGCATCGCTGGCCGAGCTGGGCTACAACGTCAAGTGCTACTGCTACCAGGACAGCCCGCGGCGGGCGCATTCGATCGCGGCCCAGGGCGGGATCAACGCGGCCAAGAACTACCAGAACGACGGCGACAGCGTCTTCCGCCTGTTCTACGACACGGTCAAGGGCGGCGACTACCGCTCGCGGGAAGGGAACGTCTACCGGCTCGCCGAGCTGAGCGTCGAGATCATCGACCAGTGCGTGGCCCAGGGCGTGCCCTTCGCGCGCGAGTACGGCGGGCTGCTGGCCAACCGGTCCTTCGGGGGCGCGCAGGTCTCGCGCACGTTCTACGCGCGGGGCCAGACCGGCCAGCAGCTCCTGCTGGGGGCCTATCAGGCGCTCGAGCGGCAGATCGGGCTCGGCAAGGTGGAGATGTTCTCCCGCCACGAGATGCTGGACCTGGTCCTCGTCGACGGGAGGGCGCGCGGCATCGTGACGCGCGACATGGTCACCGGGGAGATCGAGTCGCATGCCGGCGACGCCGTGGTCCTCGGCACCGGCGGCTACGGCAACGTGTTCTACCTCGCCACCTACGCCAAGGGCGCCAACGCCACCGCGATCTGGCGGGCCTACAAGAAGGGCGCGGCCTTCGCCAACCCGTGCTTCACCCAGATCCATCCCACGTGCATCCCGGTGACCGGCGAGCACCAGAGCAAGCTCACCCTCATGAGCGAGTCGCTCCGCAACGACGGCCGGATCTGGGTCCCGAAGAAGGCCAGGGATCCCCGCCCGCCCAACCAGATCCCCGAGGAGGACCGCGACTACTACCTCGAGCGCCAGTACCCGAGCTTCGGGAACCTGGTGCCGCGGGACGTCGCCTCCCGCGCGGCCAAGCGCGTCGCCGACGAGGGCCGCGGCGTGGGCCCGGGCGGGTTCGGCGTGTACCTCGACTTCGCCGACGCCATCAAGCGGCTGGGCGCGAACGTCATCGGGGAGAAGTACGGCAACCTCTTCGAGATGTACGAGCGGATCACGGCCGAGAACCCCTACCAGGTGCCGATGCGCATCTACCCCGCCATCCACTACACGATGGGCGGGCTGTGGGTGGACTACAACCTGATGTCGACCGTCCCCGGCCTGCACGTGATCGGGGAGGCCAACTTCTCCGACCACGGGGCCAACCGATTGGGCGCGAGCGCCCTCATGCAGGGGCTCGCCGACGGCTACTTCGTCATGCCCTACACGGTGGGCCACTACCTGGCCAGCAACAAGATCGAGAAGCTGGCCACCGACCATTCCGCCTTCAGGCAGGCGGAGGCCGCCGTGGCCGATCGGGTCCGGAGCCTCCTCGGTATCGGCGGCCAGCGCAGCGTGGACTCGTTCCACCGCGAGCTGGGCCGGATCATGTGGGAGTACTGCGGGATGGCGCGCAACCAGGGGGGCCTCGAGACCGCGCTCGAGAAGATCCCGGCGCTGCGGGAGCAGTTCTGGCGGGAGGCGAAGGTGCCCGGCGAGAACGAGGAGCTGAACCAGTCCCTGGAGAAGGCGGGCCGCGTCGCGGACTTCCTGGAGCTGGCCGAGCTCATCTGCCTGGACGCCCTCGAGCGGCGGGAGTCGTGCGGCGGCCACTTCCGCGAGGAGTTCCAGACCCCCGACGGCGAGGCCCGGCGCGACGACGAGAACTTCTGCCACGTCGCGGCCTGGGAGTACGCGGGGCAGGGCCAGAAGCCCATCCGCCACGTGGAGCCGCTGAGCTTCGAGTACGTCCACCCGAGCCAGAGAAGCTACAAATGAATCTGACCTTGCACGTCTGGAGACAGAAAAACGCCGCCGCCCGGGGAAGGTTCGTGACCTACCCGGCCTCCGACGTCAGCCCCGACATGTCGTTCCTGGAGATGCTGGACGTGGTGAACGAAGCGCTGATCGCCGGGGGCGAGGACCCGATCGCCTTCGACCACGACTGCCGCGAGGGGATCTGCGGCACGTGCGGCATGATGATCGACGGCCAGGCGCACGGCCCGCGCCGGGCCACCACCGCCTGCCAGCTCCACATGCGGACGTACCGCGACGGGGACGAGATCACGATCGAGCCCTGGCGGGCGGACGCGTTCCCCGTGGTGAAGGACCTCGTGGTGGACCGCAGCGCGTTCGACCGCATCGTCGCCGCGGGCGGGTTCATCACGGCGCGCACGGGCAGCGCCCCCGACGGCAACGCCGTCCCGGTGCCCAAGGCCGCGGCCGACCTCGCCATGGACGCCGCCGCCTGCATCGGCTGCGGGGCCTGCGTCGCCGCCTGCCCCAACGCCTCGGCGATGCTCTTCACGGCGGCGAAGGTCTCCCATCTCGGCCTGCTTCCCCAGGGACAGCCCGAGCGCCACACCCGCGTCCGCGGCATGGTGGCGCAGATGGATGCCGAAGGCTTCGGCACCTGCACCAACCACTTCGAGTGCGAGGCCGCGTGCCCCAAATCCATCAGCGTGCGGTTCATCGCGCGCATGAACCGCGATTACCTGGTCGCCACGCTCGCCGATCGCGGCGAGCCCGCGAGCGCTGAAGGCGGCACGGGCTAGGAGGCGACGGTGGGCGACCTGTTCCCGCACACGGCGCGCGTCCTGCGGCTGGAGCTGCTCGTCCAGCTCGTCCTCGCCGTCGTGCTGGGCGGCGCCATCGGCCTCGAGCGGGAGCTGAAGGGAAAGCCCGCCGGCCTCCGCACCAACATCCTCATCAGCATCGGGGCCACACTCTTCACCGTGCTGTCCATACGCATGGCGGCGGAGAGGGGCGACCCCGGCCGGGTCGCGGCCCAGATCCTGGCCGGCGTGGGCTTCATCGGCGCCGGCACCATCCTCCACACCCGGGGCGCGGTCACCGGCCTCACGAGCGCGGCCACCATCTGGGTCGTGGCCGCCATCGGCATGGCCCTCGGGACGGGCGCCTACGTCGAGGCGGTGGGCACGACCGTCCTCGTCGTCGTCGTGCTGACGGGGCTGGCCTCGCTCGAGAAGGTCGTCGCGGCGCGGTCCAGCCTGACGCGCTTGATCATCCATGCGCGTCCGGGCCCGGACACCCTGGAGGGGATCGAGGACCTGGTGACCCGCACCGGCCTCGAGCTGGAGCGGATCGAGGCGCGGCAGGAGAACGTGGACCTGGTCGTCGAGCTGGACGCGCGCGGCCCCAAGCGGCTCCACGACCAGCTCCTCATCGGCCTCATGCACCACCCCACCGTCCGCAGCGTCTCCAGCGGGGAGTGAGAGGAAGGCGACGGATTCACTCCCGAGCGAGCGAACGACCCCGGCCCGGCGCGAAGGCTTCGGTGACCGGCTCCCCGGTCACGCCCGCGGGCAGCTCGACGCCCAGGACATAGGCGGCGGTGGCGGCGGTGTCGGTCGTGTGCACGGCCGTGCTCAGGCGATAGCCGCGCAGGGTGCCCGGGCCGCTCACGACCCAGGGGATCGTCATGTCGCACGCGGCGGCGCTGCCGTGGTTGTTGGCGCGGCTCCCGCCCCCATGATCGGCGGTGAGGATCACCGTCGTCCACCACGGCAGCGCGGCGAGCAGCCGGCCGACGGCCTGGTCCGCATGGGCGACCCGGTCCAGGTAGCCCGGCGACATCCAGCTCTTCGCGTGGCCGCTGATGTCGACCTCGGGCAGGTGCACGAACATCAGGTTGAATCCGGATTGCGCCTCGGCGGCGGCGAGGGCGGCGACGTCGTCGTCACCGGTGCCGAGCTGGTAGAGGTCCACGGCTCCCGTGTCCTTGAAGTAGTCGAACTTGTTCTTGCCCACGAACATGACGCTGCGCATGCCCGCCGCCCGCACGGCCGTGAAGAGCGTGGGAACGGTCAGGCGCCCCCGGGCCGGCAGGTACTCGTCCCACAGGATGCGGTGCACCTCCGGCGGGTACGCCGTCAGCATCGAGACGTGGGAGGGCAGGGTGTTGGAGGGCATGATCGTCCGCGCCTCCCACGTGTACGCGCCCCGCGCGGCCAGCGCCTGGATGTTGGCGGTCTCGCTCTTGAGGAGGGCATCGGGCCGCAGGCCGTCGACGGAGACGATCACGACCTGGCGCGGGAGCGGAGTGGGCGACGGCGACGGGACGGGGGCCGTCGGCCTCGACGGCGAGCCCCCCCCGCAGGCGGTGAGCAGAACAAAGAGCAGGATCAGCAGACAAGGCATCAGCGCGCTCTCTGCCGCCGGGACGGAGGGGGCCGGCGGCCGGCCGGGGTCACTCCCACAAATAGATTAGATCAAGGGATGCTACCGTGGGAGGTCCCAAACACAAACATCCAAACGCAAAAGAGGACTTAGAACAGTAATTTAACCGCAAATTGTATCTGCCGCGCCGATCCGGAGTCCCCGGTCGGGAAGCGCGTGTTCGTGATCACGCCGAACGCCGTGCTGCCGACGGCCGCGATCCGTCCCGGCTGGCCGAGGTTCGCGTGGTTGAACACGTCGAAGGCCTCGACGCGGAGCTGCAGGCGGGTGGTCCCGTTGATCTTCGTGTTCTTGATGATCGACAGGTCGGTGTTGGCGAAGCCCGGACCGTAGATCGCGTTGCGGCCGAGGTTCCCGAAGTGGAACGCGCCCGCGGGAGACACGGGCAGCGCGAAGACCGAGCTCGACGTGCACGAGCCGGCGATGCGAGGGTCGCACACCGTGTTGTCGAACCACTGGTTCGGCGAGCCGATGACCCTCGGGTCCCCGACGAGGTCCGGCCGGAGCGCGTTGTTGACGCCGGTGAGCGTGTTGATGGCGGTCACGATGCTGATGGGGTTGCCGCTCTGGAGCTGGGTGATGACGCCGATCTGCCAACCCTCGGTGAAGCGGCTGCCCTTGAACGGCAGCTCGTAGATGGCGTTCATCACGAAGCGGTGCCGCACGTCGTAGTCCGACGGCCCGTAGTTGCCCGCCACGTCGAAGCTGTTCTGAAGGATCACGCCTTGCGAGTTGAGCGAGTTGGTGTCGGTGGACTTCGACAGCGTGTAGGACGCGTTGAACTGGAGCCCCTTGGCCAGGCGCTGGTTGGCGGTGATCCACAGCCCCTTGTAGCGAGAATACCCGAGGCTGCCGATCTCCGTGATGTTTCCGAGGGCGCTGCCGGGCTGGATCGGGCTGCTCGCCGAGAGCGCGGGGAACGGCCGCCCGCCGTTGACGAACTGGTTGATGTTGCGGGAGACGCGGAGGTCGTCACCCCTGGACCCGAAATAGCCCACCATGACGCCCAGGTTGCGCCCGATCTGGCGCTGAACGTTCACGTTCCACGTCTGGAGGCGCGGGGGCTGGAAGTCCGGCGCGACCGACGCGGGCGACAGCCCGGCCGCCCGGGCGGTGGTGACCGCGCTGTCCAGGCGGATGAGGCCGGCGAAGGTCAGCGGGACGGCGAGCGGCGGGTTGGCGCTCGTGGGCGTCACCATGTTCGTCACCGGCTGGTCCCGCAGGAGCGCGTAAGCGGCCCGCACCGACGTCTTCCCGTCCTTGAAGGGATCCCACACGATCCCGACGCGCGGCTCGAGGGCGTTCTCGGTCTTGTACACGCTGTCCCGGCCGGAGCCCACGCGCACGAGGGAAGCGGTCGCGGCGTCGAAGAGCACGAACCGGTCCTGGGTGTCGGTGGGCGCCATCAGGCGGTCGAAGCGAAGGCCCAGGTCCAGCGTGAGGTTGGAGGCGGCCTTGAAGCTGTCCTGGACGAAGAGCCCGAAGGCCTGCTGCACGACGTCGCTCGGGCGGTCGCCGAGCGTGATCGCGAAGGAGTTGCCGCGGCCGGCCTGGAAGTCGGCCAGGCTCGCGAACCGGAAGTCGCCGGGATCGGAGTTGAAGTTGGAGTTCTCGAAGCGCCGCCATTCCCCGCCGAGCTTGAAGGAATGGCGCCCGCGCAGGTAGCTCACGGTGTCGGAGAGCACCAGGGTGGTGTCGGTGCGGCCCTGCGGGAAGCCCGAGGGTCCGCCGAAATTCAGGCCGAGGCCGTTGACCGTGATCTGCGGCAGCGCGAGGGCGGTCGTGATGCCGACGTTCATCCCGTAATCGGTCGGGTTGAGCTGTGCGTTCGGGGAGAACGTGATGTGGATCCGGTTGAAGCCGAAGCGCGCCTCGTTCACGAGTCCCTGGCCGAAGATGTGCGTCTCGTTCAGGGTGCCGATCTGCCGGTGCGACTGCCGGGTGTCCCCGAAACCGGGGATCGTGTTCCCTTGCAGCACCGGCTCCCCCCGCAGGTCCTTCTGGAAGGCGTAGTAGGCGTGGAGCGTGTCGCTCGCGCCGAAGAGGTGGTTGAGGTCGCCCGTCCACTGGTCGATGTTGACGGGAGCGGTGGCGGAGCCGACGAAGCGACCCTCTCCCCTCGAGCCGACCGTGTTGGGCTCGGGGATCAGGGCGAGCAGCCGGCGCGAGACGGCGTCCGTCACCGCGGCGCGCTCGTCGGCCCGCAGCACGGGGCTATTGATGTCGATGCCCTGCCGCTGCCGCAGGCCCTCGTAGCTCAGGAAGAAGAAGGTCTTGTTCTCGGAGATGGGCCCGCCGAGGTTCGCACCGAACTGGTTGCGGGTGAAGCGCGACTTTCCCGCCGGGGGCTGGTTGAAGAAGTTGCGGGCGTCGAAGCGCTCGTTGCGCAGGAACTCGAAGGCCTCGCCGTGGAAGGCGTTCGTGCCCGAGCGGGTGGCGATGTTGACGATCGCCCCCGAGTTGCGCCCGTACTCGGCGCTGAAGGTCTGGTTGTCGACCTTGAACTCCTGGACGGTGTTGATCGACGGCTGGAAGGTGATCTGGTTCTGCACCATGTCGTTGAGGTTCACGCCGTTGATCATGAAGTTCACGGTGTCTTCGCGGTTGCCGGCGGTGTTGAAGGCGAACGAGCCCTGGCCCCTCAGGGGAGCGGTGAGGAATCCCGACTGCGGAGGCGTGACCGAGCCCGGAATGAGCAGGCCGAGGTCCACGAAGTGGCGCCCGTTGAGCGGGATCTCCTGCACGGTGCGCTGGTTGATGACCTGGCCGACCGAGCTGGTGGCCGTCTCGATCACGGGCGCCTCCGCGGTCACGGTCATCTCCTCCGCCACCCCGCCCAGATTGAGCCGGAAGTTCTGGACCACGGTGCGCGCGACCTCGAGGCGGAGCTCGCTCGCGACCTGGGTCTGGAAGCCAGGCGCGCTGACCTCCACGCGGTAGAGGCCCACCGGCAGCGAGGCCACCTGGTAGTCGCCGTGGTTGTCGGTGACGACCTCGCGCTGGACGCCGGTGGCCACGTTCTTGACCGACACCGCGGCGCCCGGCACCGCCGCGCCCTGGGCATCGGTGACGGTGCCCTGGAGCGTGGCCGTGGACTGGGCCCGGACGGGGGCCGCGAGCAGGGTGAGGCCGGCCGCGAGCAAACCGGCAAAGCGGAAGGCGCGACGCGTCGTCTCGATCATCGAGGTCCTCCAGCGCGGAGATAGAGGTGCCCAGGGGACCCGGAAGACTCTGGCAGGGTTCCG
>QHVJ01000458.1 GCA_003222275.1 Acidobacteriota bacterium
TGCCGAAGACGCGGAGCGTGCCCGATCGTCTTTCGGCCGCCAGCCACTCTTTCACGGCGATGGCGGCGGCGACGGAGGCAGTGCCGAGGAGGTGGTGGCCGCAGCCGTGGCCCGGGGCGCCCTCCACCACCGCCTTGCGCTCGGGCACGGCAGCGCGCTGCTCTTTTCCTCCTGGTATCCCACTTCGGCGAAGCCCCAGATCTCCCGGGCGACCTGCGCGAACGCCTCCCGCCTCTGGTCGAGGACCTCGTGCAGGCGGGTGCGCGGATCCCTCTCGCCGCCCGGCGCCGCAACCGCGGCGACGAATGACAGGGCCGCGACACCCCACGTCCGCCACTTCTCGCTCATTACGGGCCCTCCGGGAGCCGAATCATATCCCCTGCTAGAATCCGGTCGACCCATGGACTGGCGGCGGCCTCTCGAGGCGGCTCTCGACGCAGCGCTCGCGGCCGGCGAGATCCTCCGGCGGGATTTCCACCGCGCCGGCGGCGCGCGCGGCGGGGGGGACAAGGCCGAGGCCGACGTCGAAGCCGAGCGCCTCATCCGGGCCCGCCTCCGCGAAGCGTTCCCCGGCTGGGGGTACCTGGGCGAAGAGACGGGCCGCGCACCGGGCGAGGCTGGCCGGCCCATCTGGCTCGTCGATCCCAACGACGGCACGCGCGATTACCTGGCCGGCCGGCGGGGAAGCGCGGTCGCCATCGGCCTCCTCGCCGATCGTCGGCCGGTCCTCGGCGTTGTGTTCGCCTTTGCCTATCCCGACGATGACGGCGACCTCTTCACGTGGGCCGAGGGCTGCGGGCCCGTGCGGCGCAACGGCCGGGCGGCGCCGGCCCGGCTGCCCGACGCCCTCGGCGCCCAGGACGTGGTCCTCGTCTCGAGCAAGGGCGACCGCGATCCCGAGACGAACCTGCGGTGCGTCGCTCCCGCGCGCTATCGCACCGTTCCCAGCATCGCCCATCGCCTGGCCCTGGTGGCCGCGGGCGAGGCGGCCGCGGCCGCGTCGCTGTTCGCCCCCGGGGCGTGGGACTACGCGGCGGGCGACGCGCTGCTGCGGGGCGCGGGCGCGGTGATCGTGGATGAAGAGGGGAGGGAAGTCGCCTACGCCGACGACGGGACCAGCCAGACGCTGCGCGCCTTCGCGGGCTCGAAGACGGCCGTGGGCGAGCTGGTGCCGCGTCCGTGGGCCGAGGTGTCTTCGGGTCCCTGGCGTGGCGAGCGGCCGGCCTCGTTGAAACCGGGATCTGCGGTGGAGGACGCCGGGCTTCTCTCTCGCGCGCAGGGGTGCCTCCTCGGGCAGATCGCGGGCGACAACCTGGGCGCGCTCGTCGAGTTCTGCACCGCGGCCGAGATCGCCGCGCGCCATCCCGACGGACCGCGCCTGCTCGAGGATGGCGGGCATTGGGGCATCCTGGCCGGCCAGCCCACCGACGATTCGGAGATGGCCCTTGCGCTGGCCCGCGCCGTCGTCGGCGCCGGGACCTACGACGACGGCAAGGTGCTCGAAGCGTATCGCGCGTGGTACCGGAGCGGTCCGTTCGACGTCGGCGACACCACCCGGGCCGCGCTCGTCGGCTATCTCGTGGCCGACAGCCAGGCCAACGGCTCGCTGATGCGGGCGAGCCCGCTGGCCATCCTCGCCCATCGGTCGCGGCCGGAGGAAGCGGCGGAGCTGGGACGGCGCGACAGCGCGCTCACGCATCCCCACCCGGTCTGCCGCGACGCGGTGGCCGCTTTCGTGATCGCAACGTCCCGCGCCATCGCGCGGGGCGGCGAGGCCGAGGGCGCCTACGAGGCCGCCCTCGCATGGGCTCGCTCGGAGGCCGTGGCGCCGGTGACCGAGACGCTCGTGCGCGCGGCGGCCGAGGCTCCGCGCTGCGACGAAGGCCACACCGGCTGGGTGCTCGTGACGCTGCAGAACGCCTTCCATGAGCTTCTCCACGCGCCGAGCGTCGAGGCCGGCGTGGTCGCGACCGTCCGCCGCGGGGGCGACACCGACACCAACGGTGCCGTGGCGGGCGCGCTCCTCGGCGCCGTTCACGGCCGGAGCGCGATCCCCGTGCAGTGGCGAAGCATGATCTCGAGCTGCCGTCCTCATCCGCTGCGGGCCGCCCACCCGCGCCCGCGGTCGTGCTGGCCGGTCGACGCGCTGGAGCTGGCCGAAGGTCTCCTCCTGGCGGGCGCGTGACTCCCGACCTGGAATCGGTACGGCTCGAGGAGGACGAACGCCGGACGAAGAACTGGAAGCGCTGGGGCCCGTACCTGGCGGAGCGGCAATGGGGCACGGTGCGGGAGGACTACTCGGCCGACGGCTCGTGCTGGACGTATCTTCCCCACGACCACGCCCGGAGCCGGGCCTATCGCTGGGGCGAGGACGGCCTGCTCGGCGTCTGCGACCGTGAAGGGCGGCTGTGCTTCGCGCTCGCTCTCTGGAACGGCCGCGATCCCATCCTGAAAGAGCGCCTCTTCGGTCTCACGAACTACGAGGGCAACCACGGCGAGGACGTGAAGGAGCAGTACTTCTACCTCGATTCGACCCCCACCCACTCGTACATGAAGGCGCTCTACAAGTACCCGCAAGGGGAGTTTCCCTACGCGCGTCTCGTCGAGGAGAACCGGAGGAGGGGGGTCGACGAGACCGAGTTCGAGATCCTCGACACCGGCGTCTTCGACGGCGACGCCTACTTCGACGTGCTCGCCGAGTACGCGAAGGCCTCCCCCGACGACCTCCTCATCCAGGTCACGGTGGCGAACCGGAGCGCCCAGGAGGCGCGGATCGAGGTGCTGCCCACGCTCTGGTTTTGCAACACGTGGTCCTGGGGACGCAGCGGAGAGGGCTACTGGCCGAAGCCACGGCTTTCACGTGCGAATGGCGCGATCCTCGCCGATCACGTCTCTCTCGGTCGTTTCCGGCTCCTGGTCGGACCGGACCCCGGCGGCGAGCCTCCCACGCTCGTGTTCACGGAGAACGAGACCAATGCCGCGCGCCTGTTCGGCACCCCGAACTCCTCGCCGTGGGTCAAGGACGCCTTCCACGAGCTCGTCGTCCACGGGCGCGAGGACGCGGTAAACCCGCAAGCGGAGGGGACGAAGAGCGCCGCCCGCTATCGCCTCTCGCTGCCCGCGGGCGGGGAGGCGGTGCTGCGCCTGCGCCTGCACTCGGAGGACGAGGCGCCGGGAGAGGAGCCCCTCGGCGCCGGCTTCGACGAGGTCATCGCGGCCCGACGGAGAGAAGCCGACGCCTTCTACGCGGCGCGCACGCCTGCTGCCGCCGGCCCGGAAGAGACCCGGGTCACCCGCCAGGCGCTTGCGGGCCTGCTCTGGAGCGAACAGTTCTACCACTACGTCGTCAAGCACTGGCTGGAGGGGGATCCCGCGCAGCCGCCGCCGCCGGCCGAGCGGGGGCACGGGCGCAACTCGGACTGGATGCACGTCTACAACCGCGACGTGCTCTCCGTGCCCGACAAGTGGGAATACCCCTGGTATGCATCGTGGGACCTG
>QHVJ01000464.1 GCA_003222275.1 Acidobacteriota bacterium
AGAGTGGCGGTGGGTACCCTACGGCACCATCTCGCTGCACCTCAAGCGCGCGGTGCTCGTGGCCGAGGACATCGGCTTCTTCCACCACCACGGCTTCGCCCCCGGCAACATGCGCGTGGCCATGACGGAGGCGCTCGAGGAGCGCAAGATCCCGCGCGGCGCCTCGACGATCACCCAGCAGCTCGCGAAGAACCTCTGGCTCACGCCCTCGCGCAGCCCGTTGCGCAAGGCACGCGAGGGCGTTCTGACCTGGCAGCTCGAGCGCGCGCTGTCCAAGCGGCGGATCCTCGAGCTCTATCTGAATGTCGTAGAATTCGGGCCCGGCGTGTACGGCGCGGAGGCGGCGAGCCGGCGCTACTTCGGCAAGCCGGCGGCCGAGCTGGACGAGGACGAGGCGGCGCAGCTGGCGGCGGGCCTGCCGAAGCCGCGCGCGTGGCACCCGGGGGTGAAGACGCCGTCCTATCGCCGCTACGTCGAGAACATCCGGCGCCGCATGGACCGCGCCGAGCTGCCGGGAAAGCTGCTGCAATAGGGAGAGCGCGTGGACACGATTCTCCAGCTGCTGCTCAACGGTCTCGCCGTCGGCTGCATCTACGGCCTGGTCGCCCTCGGCTTCGTCCTCATCTACAAGGCCACCGAGCTCGTGAACTTCGCCCAGGGCGACCTCCTCATGCTCGGCGCGTTCACGTGCTACATGTTCGTCGTCTGGTACGGCCTCGGCTACTGGGCCGCGTTCGCGCTCGCCATCGCCATCGTGGCGCTCTTCGGCGCCGCGCTCGACGCGACCGTCCTGAGACGCGTGATCGGCCAGCCACAGTTCGCCGTGGTCATGCTGACCATCGGCCTCGGCGCGATCTTCCGCAGCTTCGCCTCGATCACGTGGGGCTCGGAGATCTACACGCTGCCGACGCCCTTCAGCGCGCGGGCCACGCGGCTCGGCGGCGTCACCGTGAGCCACGAGTACGTCTCGATCATCGTGGGCACGGTGGTGCTGTGCGCGGCGCTGTACGCGTTCTTCACCTACACCAGAGTCGGCGTGGCCATGCAGGCGGCCTCGCAGAACCAGCTCGCCGCCTACTACATGGGCATCCCCGTCAAGCGGATGTTCTCGCTCATCTGGGCGATCTCCGCCGGCGTGGCCGCCATCGCCGGTGTGCTGCTGGCCCCCGTCTCGCTGATCGACATCAACCTCGGCTTCATCGGCCTCAAGGCGTTCGCGGCCGCCGTCCTCGGCGGCTTCGGCTCCATTCCGGGCGCGCTCGTCGGCGGCCTCACCATCGGGCTCATCGAGCTGTTCGCGGGCGCCTACCTCCCGCACGGGGTCAAGGACGTCGCGGCGTACGTGGTGCTGCTCGTCGTGCTCGCGGTGCGGCCGCAGGGCATCTTCGGCGCCGTGGGTCGCAAGAAGGTCTGACGCCGTGCGCTTTCTCTTCAAGACCTCCTACGCGCAAGAGCTGGGGCTCTTTCGCGACAACGTCCAGCGCAACTGGTACGTCGCCCTCTTCGCCGCGCTGCTGGTGCTGCCGCGCGTCGTGCCCGACTACGTCGGCGACATCAGCCTCGTCTTCATCTACGGGCTCTGCGGGCTGTCGCTCATGGTCCTCGCCGGCTACACCGGGCTCATCAGCCTCGGCCACGCCGCCTTCCTGGGCATCGGCGCCTACGCGCACGTCTTCTTCGCGCACGATCTGCAGCTGCCGTGGATCGTCTCCGTCGCGCTCGCCTGCGTGATCACGGCCGCGGCCGGCGTGCTGGTCGGCCTGCCCGCGCTCCGCATGACGGGGGTGTACCTCACCATCGCGACGCTCGCGTTCGCGCTGATCATCCAGGAAATCTTCTCGCGCTGGGATCGCGTCACCGGCGGCCTCAAGGGCAAGCCCGTGGACAAGCCGGTGCTGTTCGGATTCTCGTTCGCGAGCGAGCTGGCCTTTTACTTCCTGTGTCTCGCCGTGCTCATCGGCGCCCTGTGGCTGACCGCGAATCTGCTGCGGGCCCCGACGGGACGCGCCTGGGTCGCCATCCGCGACAGCGAGATCGCCGCGCAGTCGATGGGCGTGAACGTGGCCGTGTACAAGACCATGGCCTTCGCCTACTCCGCGGCCCTCATGGGTGTCGCCGGCGCGCTCTTCGCCCACAAGATCAGCTTCCTCGCGCCCGACATCTTCAGCGTGCTGCTGTCCATCCAGCTGCTGCTGATGGTCGTGGTGGGCGGCCTCGGCAGCCTGCACGGGGCGCTCTACGGCGCCGTCTTCGTGGCGATTCTCCCCGTGCTGATCTCGCAGGCGCGGGACGCCGTCCCGGCGTGGCACGGCCTGGACCGGTTCGTGAAGCAGCCCGGCCTCGAGCCCGGCCTGTTCGGGCTGATCCTCGTGCTCTTCATCCTCTTCGAGCCCCTCGGGATCTACGGACGCTGGATGAAGGTCAAGCTGTACTTCGCGATGTTCCCGCTCTACAAGCGCGCCACGTTCAAGCGGCAGAAGGCCTACATGCGATCGGAGCGGCTGCGATGACGCTGCTCGAGGCGGACAACCTCGCCATCAACTTCGGGGGCATCACCGCGCTGGCCGGCGTGAGCTTCGAGGTCCGGGCGGGCGAGGTGCTCACGATCATCGGGCCGAACGGCGCCGGCAAGACGACGATCTTCAACCTCGTGTCCCGCATCTACGACCCCACCCGCGGGCGTCTGAGCTTCTGCGGCGAGGACATCACCCGGGTGCCCCCGCACGAGATCGCCCGGCGCGGCATCGCGCGGACGTTTCAGAACATCGAGCTCTTCGAGCACGCCACCGTGCTGCAGAATCTCCTGCTCGGCCGGCACGCCCACAAGCGCTCGCGCTTCGTGGAAGAGCTGCTCTTCCTGCCCCGCGTGCGCGCGCTCGAGCTCGAGCATCGCGGGGCCGTGGAGAAGGTCATCGACTTCCTGGACCTCCAGCCCTACCGCGACAGCCTGATCGTCAACCTGCCGTATGGCGTCCGCAAGGTCGTCGAGATGGCGCGCGCGCTCTGCACGCAGCCGAAGCTCCTCCTCCTCGACGAGCCCTCGTCCGGGTTGAGCGTCGAGGAGACGGAGGAGATGGCGTTCTGGATCCAGGACATCCGGACGCTGCTCGGCATCACGGTGCTCATGGTCGAGCACGACATGAGTCTCGTCAGCGCCGTGTCCGACCGCGTGGTGGCGCTCAACTACGGCCTCGTCATCGCCGCCGGCACCCCGCGCGACGTGCAGGCGCATCCCGACGTCGTGAAGGCGTACCTGGGAGGCTGACGCGTGAGCGGAGCCCTCCTCCAGGTGAGCAACCTCGAGACGTACTACGGTCCGATCATGGCCATTCGCGGCGTCAGCTTCGAGGTGAAGCGGGGCGCCATCGTCACCATCCTGGGCGCCAACGGCGCCG
>QHVJ01000478.1 GCA_003222275.1 Acidobacteriota bacterium
TCGCTGCGGGGCAAGCGGCTGGACGACGCGACGATCGCGCAGGCCGCTCGGCTCGCCTCCGCGGCCTCCGAGCCGGCGGCCGATCTGCGCGGCTCCGTCGCGTACAAAAAGGACCTGGTGCGAGTGCTGACCGGGCGCGCGCTCCGCAAGGCGGCCGAGCGCGCCGATAGACGGAGGTAGGTCATGCGGGTGCAACTCTGCCCCTCGAGCGCCTCGCGCGGCTCAAGGCGCCCGCCGGTCTCGACATCGGCGCGGTGAGCCCAAACGAGATTGCCGTCAGCATCCTCGCCGAGATCATCCAGCACCGGCGCACGGCCAAGCCGAGCCTCGCGGTGGAGACGCCGGCCGCGCAGACCGCGATCGACCCGATCTGTGGGATGAGCGTCGACGTCGCCACGGCGGAGCACCGCTCCGAGACCTCCGCCGGCCTCGTGTACTTCTGCTGCCGGTCTTGCAAGGCGACGTTCGATCGCCAGGCGGCGCGCGCGTAAGCGCCGCGGGCGCTCCACCAGCGCGCCCCGCTGGATGGCGAAGATCCGGTCGGCCACGCCGCGGGCGAGCTATGTATCAAAAGTTGGACATTGACGTGCGTGCGAAGCGACTCCGTAGAATCTGGCGCAGGTGCATTTCGAATGGGATCGGGCGAAGGCCGAAGACAACATCGCCAAGCACGGCGTCTCGTTCGGAGAAGCGACGACCGCCCTCCGTGACCCGCTGTCAACGACCGGCGTGGATCCCGATCACTCCTTCGGCGAGGAGCGGTTCATAACGTTCGGTGTCTCGACACGCGGCCGTCTCCTGGTCGTCGCCCATACCGACCACGAGGATATAATCAGGATCATCAGCGCACGCGAAGCGACCCGCACCGAGAGGGAAATCTATGAAGAAGGCTAGCCGCAAGCCGACCGACGGATTGCGGCGCGAATACAAGCGCTCCGACTTTGGAACGCTCGCGCGTGGCAAGTATGCCCACCGAATCGCCGAGACGACGAACGTCGTCGTTCTGGAACCAGAAGTCGCGAAAGCGTTCCCGAATGATCGCGCCGTGAACAAGGCGTTGCGCGGGCTGATGCGAGACGGTATCTCCGCTACTCGCTCGGCGAGGCGTCGCAAGAGGTCCGCGGGTTAGCTCGCCGCTGATCACCGCGGGCGCTCCACCAGCGCCCCGCGCTGGATGGCGAAGATCCGGTCGGCCACGCCCACCACCTCGCGGCTGTGCGTCACCATCAGCACGGTGCGGCCGGCCTCGCGCGCGAGGGTGTCGAGCAGGTCGAGCACGCTCGCCGCCGTCTCCGCGTCGAGGTTGCCGGTCGGCTCGTCGGCGAGGATGAGCGCGGGGTCGTGGATCAGCGCGCGGGCGATGGCGACGCGCTGCTGCTCGCCGCCCGACAGCCGCTCGGGATGGCTGTCACCGCGACCGCCGAGGCCGACGCGCTCCAACAGCTCGCGGGCGCGCGCGGTGCCCTTGGCATCGGCGCGATTGTTCAGGTCAAGCGGCAGCAGGAGGTTCTCCTCGACGGTGAGCAGCGGGATGAGGTTGTAGAACTGGAAGACGAAGCCGATGTGGCGGCGGCGGAAGCGCGTGCGCGCCTGCTCGTCGAGCGCCGTGAGATCCGTGCCGTCGACGACCACGGTTCCCGCCGAAGGCCGGTCGATGCCCGCGATCACGTTGAGCAGCGTCGACTTGCCGGAGCCGCTGCGCCCGACGAGCACGACGATCTCGCCGCGCGCGATCGTCACCGACACGTCGCGCAGCACGACGCGCTCGGCCTCGCCTTCGCGATACGCCTTGCCGACCTTCCGGAGCTCCAGGGCGGGCGGCAACGGTCACGACCTGATCGCGTCGATGAGACCATAGTCGAGCGCCTCTCGCGCGTCGAGATGGCGGGCCCGACGCATGTCGTCGGCGACGTCCTCGGCCGGGCGGCCGGTGGCCTTCGCCAGCCGCGCCTGGAACCTCCAGAGCGTGTGCCGGTGCTGCTCGCTCTGGGCGGCGATCTGATCGGGAGTGCCGGAGAGCTGCGTCGCCGGAGCCGAGAGCCGAAACGTGGTGTGCGGGGACGCGGAGCGATGATCGGCGGCGGCCGCGACGCCGATGGCGGGACCGCCGACCTGCCCCTGACAGTGCACGCGCACCGTCGCGCGAGCTGCGTCGATGACGTCGATGAGCACGAACGCTGCCTCGAGCGTGCCGTCGCCGCTGCTCAGAACGACGTCGATCGGCTCGTCACCAGCGGCATCCAGGGTCATGATCTGCGCCGCGGCCTGGCCCGCGAGCGCGTCGTCGAGTCGGCCCGTCACGAAGACGATGCGGCGCTCGAAGAGCTTCTCCTGCAGCCAGCCCGGGGTGGGCGTCATCGCGTGTTGTCCAAAGCAGTTTTAACCTAACCCGTCTTCAGTTTATCCCCGTTGAACCCAACCTCAGGACATGCTAGAAGAGCCCGCTCGAACGGGGGAAAGAGTTGCCCGTCTCCGAAAGGGAGGACGACGATGAGATGGATGATTGGCGCGCTGGTCATCGGCATCGTCGGGTTCTCGCTGGGTCTGGCCGTGGCCGCAGCCGGAGACGACAGGGACGACAACGACAAATGTCCGCGCGACTCGGTGCGATCGGGGAACATCTGCATGGACAAGTATGAGGCGAGCGTGTGGGACCTGACGCTGGTCTCGCATGCGCGGAAGACTCACCTCGTCAAGGAGATCCAGAGCGGCACCGTGACCCTCGCTGACCTGACTGCGGCGGGGGCGATTCAG
This sequence comes from Acidobacteriota bacterium, assembly GCA_003222275.1. Taxonomy (GTDB): domain Bacteria; phylum Acidobacteriota; class Vicinamibacteria; order Fen-336; family Fen-336; genus AA32. The sequence continues at coordinate 2,755 of QHVJ01000478.1, forward strand.
CGCGGGACCACCAGTGACGATTACGGCTCGGGGTGTCCTCTTACGGGCAACGGCTGCGTGAATTTTTATGCTGTGTCAATCCCGGGAGTGACGCCCTCGAGATTCCTCAACTGGTTTCAGGCCGCGGCGGCCGCTCGGAATTCAGGCAAACGGCTGCCGACCAACGCCGAGTGGCAAGCCGCTGCGCTGGGGACGCCCGATCCGGGCGTTTCTGCGGCAGGGTCGCAAGATTGCAACACGTCCAATGGTGGTGGGGCAGGTACACACGCTGTGGTTGCGACCGGCTCACGCAGTCATTGTGTCTCCGACGTGGGGACCTTCGACATGATAGGGAATATCGAGGAGTGGGTGGCCGACTGGGTGCCGCGGTCCACGGGTTGCGGGTCGTGGGGTGCCTTCAGTGACGATTCTCAGTGCCTGGCGGGGGCAGCCAGTACTGGTGGCCCCGGGGCGCTGCTCCGCGGCGGCGCCTTCAACGGAGGCACCGTTGCCGGAATATTCTCAGTGGTTGGGTTCTTCTCGCCGTCCCCAACGGGCGGCGACGGCTCCGGGTTTCGCGCCGCCCGCTAGTCGACCGGCTCATCCGGTGAGTCCTTCCGTGTCCTCTTCGCCCTGGACCGCCGACGGCGCCGCCTCCGTCACCCGGAACGACACCGGGCGCTGGCGCGTGCGATCCACCGTCAGCTTGAACACGTCGAACCGGTTGTAGTACCCGACCACGTCGTGGAACTGCTTCGGCTCCACGCACGCGCGCGTGTCGATCGACGCGTAGAGCAACCCCTCGCGGTCGGACAGCACGTCGCCTACCGGCTCGCCCGTGGGGCCGATCACCATCGATACCGCGCGGGGGCTCTCGTCGAGCACACGCATCGCGTCCTTGCCCAGCGTGGCCAGCTCCTCGCGCATGGCGGCGTCCATGAAGCCGGAGGCGACGATGTTGAAGGCCTTGGCCTCGAAGGAGTGCGCGCCGGCGCGGATGCGGATGGCCGAGGCCAGATCGTAGTTGCCGCCGCCCTTGGGATCGCGCGTGGGCCACACGGGTGGAT
>QHVJ01000131.1 GCA_003222275.1 Acidobacteriota bacterium
TCTACCCGATGGAGCGGATCAAGATGGAGACGATCGCCGAGAACCTCTCGCCGCGTATCCTCGACCTCATGACGCCGCTCGGGAAGGGCCAGCGTGCGCTCATCGTCGCCGCTCCCCGCACCGGGAAGACGATGCTGCTCCAGGCCATCGCCAACGCCATCACCACCAATCATCCGGAGATCGTCCTCATCGTCCTGCTCATCGACGAGCGGCCCGAGGAGGTCACCGACATGCAGCGGTCCGTGCACGGCGAGGTCATCTCTTCGACCTTCGACGAGCCCGCCGACCGCCACGTCCAGGTCGCGGAGATGGTGATGGAGAAGGCCAAGAGGCTCGTGGAGCACAAGAAGGACGTCGTGATCCTGCTCGACTCGATCACGCGCCTCGCCCGCGCCTACAACACGATCGTTCCCCCGTCGGGGAAGGTCCTCTCCGGCGGTGTGGACAGCAACGCCCTGCAGCGGCCGAAGCGATTCTTCGGCGCCGCCCGCAACGTGGAGGAGGGCGGCAGCCTCACCATCATCGCCTCCGCCCTCGTGGAGACGGGCTCGCGGATGGACGACGTGATCTTCGAGGAGTTCAAGGGAACGGGCAACGCCGAGATCGTCCTCGACCGCAAGCTCACCGACAAGCGGATCTTCCCCTCCATCGACATCAACCGCAGCGGCACGCGCAAGGAGGAGCTGCTCGTCCCGAAGGACGAGCTGAACCGGGCGTGGATCCTGCGCAAGGTCCTGTCCGCGCTCTCGTCGGTGGAGGCGATGGAGCTGCTGCTGGAGCGGCTCAGCAAGTCGAAATCCAACAAGGAATTCCTGGAAAGCATGTCCAGCGGCGGATAGCTGCAGGCCGCGCCCGGGCCACGATCACGAGCCACGAGCCACGAGCTGCGAGCGGAGCGCGATTCATTCGCGCGGAGCGAGCGGGGGGTCTGGGGGGTGCGCCGCTAGCACCCCCCAGCTCAACGGACGAGCGGAGCGCGATTCAGTCGCGCTCCAGGGTGCGGTCGCCGAGGCCCGGGCGGACCGTGACCCGGACGTTGCTCGCGGCGAGGGAGCGGTTGGCGCGGCGCATGGTGACCTTGATCGTGAAGATGCCGGACCGCCGGTACTCGTGCTCGGCGGTGAAGCGGCGCTCGATCCTGGTCGTGCCGGTGACGAACGGCGGGCAGTCCCCCTCGTGCACGCTCTTGCCCCCGTCGTCCCAGTCCCACTCGAGCTGCGGGCAGTAGTACTCCTCCACGTCGTCGCCCCCCTGCAGCTCCGCGGTAAGGAAGATGTTTACCGGGGAGAAGGCCATGCGGGGGGTGGCCCTCAGATCGAGCCGCGGCTTCTTGAGCTTCGCTTCGGCCTTGGTCCCTCCGGCCGACGCGGGCGCGGCGAGGGCGACGGCGATCACGGCGGCAAGAGCGGCGCGGGTCATGGCTCTCTCCACAGCGGGGGCGCTCCCATTGTATTCCCGCCGCGCGGGGACGGATAAAATCGGTCTCCATGTCTCTGTTGCGACTGGGCCCGAGCGCCGCCGCAAAGGAAAAGCGCCTGGCGAGCCTGCTCGAGGGGCGCGACGTCTCCGGCCTGGGTCTCGCGGAGGCGGTGCGGGACGCGCAGCTCTTCGGCAGCCTGGAACTGGCCGGCGAGACCATCACCCTCGACGAGGTGCGCGCGGCTCGGATCGGCCATCCGTCGTCCGCGGCCGCGACCGGCCTCGTGCGTGCCGCGGGTGCCGTGGATCCCGGTACGCCTCTCACCGTCGAAGCGCTGCAGTCCTGGCACCGGACCCTCGGACTGGAGCCGAGCGCCGGGTTCCGCACGCGCGATCGATCGCGCGAGCCGGGGCCTCCCCCGGCGCCGGCGGAGTTCATCCCGAGCCGCCTGGGGCTCCTGCAGGAATGGCTCAGCGTCGAGAGCAGCCGCGAGCTGAAACCCGCGCAGGCGGGCGCGCTCGCGATGGCGCGCATCCTCGAGATACTCCCCTTCGACCGCGGGAACGGCCGCGTGGCGCGCCTCGCGGCCTCCCACCTGATGGTTCGGGCCGGCGCGCGTCCGCCGATCCTCGTCGGCGCCGATAGACCTCGAATCGAGGCGTGCCTGCAGGCGGCCTTTCAGCTCTCGACCGAGCCCCTCACGAGCCTTCTCGACGAGGCCTCGGAGCGCGCGCTCGACGTGATGATCCAGGCCCTTGCCGCCGGAGGGGCTTGACGTTGGGAGCGGCCGCTACTCTCCCTGGGAATCCCCGATCCCGTGCACGGTAACGGTGGCGCTTGCCATCGCCAACGCCCGGCTGGCGCGGAGCATGCGCACCCTCACGTTGTAGACGCCGGCGCGGTGGTAGTCGTGGACGGCGGTGAAGCGGCGCTCCAGCGGCGTGCCCGGCTGGAACGGCGGGCAATCCGCCTCGTGCGCGCTTCGGTCCCCGTCGTCCCAGTCCCACACCACCGCCGGGCAGTAGAACTCCTCGGCATCGTCGCCGCCGTTGAGCTCGGCGGTCACCAGCACGGTGGAGGGCGTGAAGCTGAATCGCGGGCTGGCCCTCAGGTCGAGCCGGGGCTTCCGAGCCTTGGCGCGCTCACCCGCGGGCGCGGGCGCGGCCACGGTCAGGGAGAGGATCACGATTGCAACGACGGCCTGGATGGGGACGACGGTACGGTGAGGCATGACGGCTCCTTGAGTCTGTCGTTATTCCTTGTCCCTTGGATCCGGCACTTCGAGCAGAGGCCGACGCCGATCGCGCTCCTCGAGGATCTCGGCCGTGGCGCGAAGCTCGCCGCTGTCGACTTCCTGCACGCCATAAGCCCGGCCGATGTCGTCCACACGGTCCTGGTCGGGGGTGGACATGCTGCCGCCCGGCGTCTCGTCGCCAACGTACGCGTTGTTGAGCGCGCTGTCGTCGGGATCGCCCACCTGCAGCACTCGCCCATCCTTCGGAATCTCCACGGGCGGGGCCGGGGTCTTCGGCTGCGGAGCGACGCCGGTCCGCAGCGCTTCGGCCGCGACGGCGGTGGGAGACGGGTCGTGAACTTCTTTTCTCTTCCGCGGCATGAAAACTCCTCTCGCTCGCGCGAGAGGCGGCGCCCGCGCTCGCGCCGGGTCCTGTGACCCGCCCGTTGCCTTTGCAAACGACGTGCCGGAAAGCGCCATGCTACGATCCGCCGTGAACCTTCCGATTCCCTCCGGGCTGCGCCGCCTGCTGGACGCGCTGTGCGCGGCGCGAGGCCGGCCGTTCATCGTGGGCGGCGCGGTCCGCGACGCCCTTCTGGCCCTGCCCGTGAAGGACTTCGATGTCGAGGTCTTCGGTCTGTCCACCGGGTCGCTCAAGGCGGCCTTGATGCCTCTCGGAAGCGTCAATGCGGTGGGAGAGGCCTTCACGGTCTTCAAGCTCGGGGGCCTCGAGGGTGTCGAGGGAGCGGTGGACGTCTCGCTGCCGCGGCGCGATTCCAAGGTCGGTCCGGGGCATCGGGGCATCGCCGTTCAGGGTGATCCCGGGCTCGCGCCCGAGGAAGCGGCGCGCCGGCGGGACTTTACGATCAACGCGATGCTCTTCGACCCCTTCTCCGCGGAGATCCTGGACTTCTTCGGCGGCCGGCGCGACCTCGGCGCACGGGTGCTCCGCGCCGTCGATCCGTCGCGATTTGGCGAGGATCCGCTGAGAGCCCTGCGGGCCGTACAGCTGGCGTCGCGATACGAGCTGAGCGTCGAGCCCGAGACCGCGCGCCTTTGCGCCTCGATGCCGCTCGCCGAGCTTCCCGCGGACCGCGTGTTCGGAGAGATCGAGAAGCTCCTCCTGAAGTCGTCGCGGCCTTCGCTCGGCCTGCGGCTGTTGCGGGAATGGGGGCTGCTGGCGCAGGTTGCGCCCGAGCTGATCCCACTCGCCGACACGCCTCAGGATCCAAAGTGGCATCCGGAGGGCGATGTGTGGACTCACACACTCCTGGCCATCGACCAGGCGGTGCCGCTCGTGGCCGATCTCGATCGCCCGCGGGCCCTGACGGTGATGCTCGCCACACTTTGCCACGACCTGGGCAAGGCTTCGACGACGTCGTTCGAGGAGGGCCGCCTACGCTCCCGCGGCCATGAGGAGGCGGGGCGAGCGCCCACGCAGAGCCTGCTCGACCGGTGGAACGTCCACACCCTGCTCGGCTACGACGTGCGGGGCCAGGTGCTGGCCCTGGTCGGGAACCATCTCAAGCCGGGGCAGCTCTACGACGACCGGGAGCGGGTTTCCGACGGCGCGATCCGCCGGCTGGCGGCAAAGTGCGAGCCGGGCCTGCTCTATCGCGTCGCGCGCGCCGACTGCCTCGGACGCACCGGCGACTTCCCCCCCGTGGCGATGGAATGGTTCCTCGACCGCGTTCGGCGGCTCGACGTGGCCGAGCGCCCGCCCGCGCCGCTGCTGAGGGGCCGGGACGTGGTGGCCCTGGGCGTGGCTCCGGGGCCGGAAGTGGGTCGGGTGGTACGCGAGGTCTACGAGCGCCAGCTCGACGGCGCCGTCAATTCTGCCGACGAAGCAAGAGCGGAGGCCAGGAAGCTGATTGCCGTCAGCCGTGGAGGATCCGGCTCCTGAGCAACCCCGCGGCCTCGCCGGCCGCGACGGGACGCGAAAACAGGAAGCCCTGCGCGTAGGGGCAGAGGAAGCTCCGGAGCTGAGCCGCCTGGGCGGGAGTCTCGACGCCTTCCGCCACCGCCGACACGCCCAGGTTGGCGGCCAGGGTCACGATCGTGCGCACGATCTCCCGGTCTTCCGGCTCCGCGTCCATGCGGCTCACGAAGGCGCGGTCGATCTTGAGGGCGTCGATCGGGAACCGGCGCAGGTAGCTGAGCGACGAGTAGCCGGTGCCGAAGTCGTCGATGTCCAGGTTGACGCCGAGCTGCTTGAGCGGGCCGAGCTTCGCGGCGGCCCCCACCGGATCGTCCATCAGGGCGCTCTCCGTCAGCTCCAGCCGCAGGCTCGGGGCCGGCAGCCCCGATTCGTCGAGGACCTCGCAGACGAGGGCCGGCACGTCGGACTGAGAGAACTGGCGGGCCGAGAGGTTGACGCTGACCGCGACCGGCGGACCGCCGCTCGCCTGTTCCTCCCACCGCCGGGCCTCGGCGCACGCGCTGCGCAACACCCATTGGCCGAGGGGCACGATCGCGCCGATCTCTTCGGCGAGCGGGATGAACTCGTCGGGCAGGAGCATCCCGCGCTCGGGGTGCTGCCAGCGCACCAGGGCCTCCATGCCCGCGATGCGGCGGGTCTCGAGGGACACGACGGGCTGGAAATGGAGCCTCAGCTCCTGCCGCACGAGGGCGCGGCGCAGCTCGGTCTCCATCCTCAGGCGCAGGGTCGCGACGGCGTCAATGGAAGCGTCGAAGATCTCCGAGTTGCCGCGCCCGCGGCGCTTGGCGCGGTACATCGCGATGTCCGCGTCACGGAGGAGATCGTGGGCGTGCTCGTAGCGCGCGGCTCCCCGCGCGATGCCCACGCTGGCGGTGGCGAAGACCTCGTGGCCGCGGATCTTGAGCGGCGGGCCCAGCTCTTCGTGGATGCGGGCGGCGATGCGCAGGGCCTGCCTCCCGTCGTCCACGTCCTCCACCAGGACCGCGAACTCGTCGCCACCCAGGCGCGCGACGGTGTCGCCGGGACGGAGACACGCTTCGAGCCGCCGGGCGAGGGCCACGAGCACCTCGTCGCCCGCGAGGTGGCCGAGGCTGTCGTTGACCACCTTGAACTGATCGAGGTCCACGTAGAGAACGGCGAAGGAATACTCGTCGCGCCGCCGGCCGCGGGCGACGGCCTGATGCAAGCGGTCCCCGAACAGCGTGCGGTTGGCGAGCCCGGTGAGGGAGTCGTGCAGCGCGTCGTGGAGGAGCCGCTCCTCCGCCTCCTTCCGGCGCGTGACGTCCGTCAGGGAGCCGGCCATACGGTACGCTTCCCCCTGCTCGTCGCGCACGGCGAGCCCGCGGCTCAGCATCCAGCGGTAGCTGCCGTCCTGGTGTCGGATCCGATACTCCATCTCGAAATGGGCTTCCCCACCCTTGAGGTGGGCGTCCAGGCGCTGGCGAAACTCGCCGACCTCGTCGGAGTGGATGCGGCCCAGCCACTCGTCGGGGGCCGAGCCGATGTCGGCCGCGGCATGGCCGAGCATCTGCTTCCAGCGCGGGGAGAAGTGGATCCGGTTGCGGCGAAGGTCCCAGTCGAAGAGGCCGTCGTGGGCTCCGCCCACGGCGAGCGCGTAGCGCTCCTCGCTCTCGCGCAGGGCCAGCACCGCGGTCTCCTTCTCGTTCTCCATGCGCTGGCGCTCGCGCGCCGAGCCGATGGCGGGCCCGAGGCGGGCGATGCGCTCCTTCAGGACGTAGTCCGCCGCCCCGGCCTTGACGATGTCGGCGGCGGTCTCCTCGTCGAGCGATCCGGTGACGACGATGAACGGGGTGCGGGGAGCGATCCGTCGGGCGAGCTCCAGGGCGGCCAGGCCGTGGTAGCCGGGAACGTTGTAATCGGCCAGGATCAGGTCGAAGGGGAACGTGCGCAACGCGCGTTCGTAGTCCTGCGGTCCCGTGACCCACGTGAGCGCGAGCTGCCGGATGTGCTTCCGCAGCTCCCGCTCGAGGAGCTGCTGGTCCGCCGCATCGTCCTCCAACATGAGGATGGAGAGAGGGTCATCGATCATTTCAGCCCGCGGGCCTGAAGCCCACGACAGGTATACCATTTATGGACAACGGCGGGACGGCTCGAGTGAGCCACATCACAGACGTGTGATCGACGTTACCCGTCGAGCTTCAACGGCCGTAGGTCGTTTCTGTATCTAAGATATTGAGCGTTCTGAGATAAAGCTCGTCCACCTCCTCGCGGCTGTTGGCGATCGCCGTGAGGCCGAGCTTCCCGAATTCGGAGAGGGCGCCGATGAGGTGGAACAGCACTCCCGACTCCGACGCGTGATTGTAGTGAAGCTTGTTGTAGGTGAGGATCTCGATGAGGTCCTCCGGCAGCAGGCCCCGGTAGGCGTCCGATTTCAGGTTGTCCGTCGCCCGGTAGTACTTGGCGTGGCCGGAGGGGGAAAAGAACAGGCCGGTGGCCGGATCGAGCTGCCCGCCGGTCAGGAACTGGAGGGCGAGGTAGGGATGGGTGGTGCCCCCCATCCGCAGGTTGATCTCGAGGGCGGAGATCTTCCACTCCTTTTCCCCGTGGTTGCGGTAGACGAGGAAGTCCACGGAGAAGCGGCTGACGACCCCGTAGCGAGCCAGGACCTGCCCGATCTTCACGCCGGTGTCCTGGACCAGGAGCCGATACTCGTCCTGGGCGGGGAAGCTGCAGCCGAGAAACACCTGGCCGCTGAGGCCGCCGAGGATCTGGTCGTGGGTGGAGATGATGACCACCTCGCCCTTCGGGCTCACGCGCATCTGGGCGCTGGGGGAGGCCTTCTCCTGGGCCTCGATGTATTCCTCCACGATGCCGCCCATGCGCGCGAACTTGTCGAAGTAGATGGCGGGCGTCTCGCTGGGCACCGAGAACTCCAGCTCCTTCAGGGCGGCCTGGAAGTCGGCTCGCCGCTGGCCCTCGGGAAAGCGCACGAGCGCGTTGCCCTCGCCGGAGAAGCTGTCGTTGAGCTTCACCACGGCGCGCTTCAGCCCCGGCCGCGCGTCCTTCAGCTCGACGAGCGCGTTCTCGACCTCGTGTTCCGTCCGCAGGTCCTCCGTGCCCAGGGGCAGCTCGACCTCCGCCTCCCGGAAGACCTTCCGGCTGCCCGACTTCGTGCCCAGGTGGCTGAGCTTGGGGTCGGCCCCGTTCAATGGGATGCCCAGCAGCACGGTGAGCTTGCGCTCGAGGGCGGTCGAGTTGAACACGGTCAGGTAGGCGCGCGACGGGTCCTGGATGCCGGCCCGGATGCGCTCGATGAGGCGGGGCCGCTCGAGGATCTTCTCCGTGAGCGATCGCGGCGAGCCGTCGTGGGCACAGAGCAGGGTGAGGCGCTGGCGCGCGTGGCTGGCGGGGATGCCGGCCAGGAACTGGAAGTAATACTCCAGGATCATGGGGTGGACGGGCTCGGACGTGACGTACACCATCCGCGCATGGGGATTGCGCAGCCGGATGAGGAGGAACAGCAGACGCTCCTCGTAGTAGTTCACGCCCGGGAGCTTCTTCAGCTCGCTCTGGTCGAGCGTGAGAGAGGGCACCACCACCGAGGTGTGGGGCTCCTCCTCTTTCATGAGGATGCTCTCCCAGACCTCGTTGAGCCGCGGCTTGAGGCGCTCGAACTCCGCAATTTCGTCTTCGAGCGTGACGTCGTTCGGAAACGGAGGCTTTGGAATCATGCCTTCGCTCGCGCGCGAATGAATCCGCGCCGCTCGGGCGTTAGGTAGGGCTCGTTTCCAGGGCCGCCGCGGGACCGTCGCCCTCCGCGATACGGTCTTCGTCCATCTCGAACCGGAGCCCGAGAGCCGCCGCGCGCTCGCGCACCTGGCGGTAGAGGTAGAAGCGAAGCGGCCCCAGGAGCGTGTAGTCGGAGGTGAGGTGCAGGAGGCGGTCCTGGCTGTCGTCCGGCTGCGTCTCGCTCATGATCCGGGCCCGCTCCTCGGACCACTCGCGCGTCACCTCTCCTCGCTCGCGCTTCTGCTCCAGCAGCATCATCTGGCGGGCACGGTCGACGATCTCCGGGTGGTGGTTCACGCCGAACACGCGCGGCATGACGCCGCCGCGGTCCCGGGCGAACTCCATCATCGTGAGGCCCTCCCCCATGGGGCCGCCCACGCCGCGCGCCTCGTGGCCGATGGGGAGGAAGCCTTCGGGAAGAGGGTCGGGCCGAGGCAGGAGGTCGAAGAGCCGATGGTCCACCACGCGAAGGCGGCGGCCGTCCGGCAGCTCCGCGGCGAGCTGGCGGAACCAGGGATGCCGCCGCCCTTCCTCGGTGAGGACGTTCTCCTGGATGCCGGCGCTCTTGCCGCCCTTCTCCGGCGGACGCAGGACGGGCCGCGCGACGCCCGCCCACCGGCACATCACGCCGAAGGTGTGACAGACGGAGAGGAGCGCCGCCTGGCCGTCCGCGTGGATCGCGTCGAAGAGACGGAACACGCGCGGCTCCCAGGAAGGGTCTTCCTCGATGCCCTGGGAGCCGGGGGAGGATCCGTCGTTGCCGCGCGGATCGAGGTGGCCGGGGCCACCGGTGCCCAGGTAGAGCGCGTACCGGCCGCGCGGTCCCTCGGGGACCATGCCGCTCTTGCGGACCTCGTAGGAAACCACGCGGATCGCGAGCCCGGTCTCCTCGAGGCCGGGAAGGATGTCGCACGCCGCGTCCATGACCGCATGGACGAGCGAATCGTGGCCGAGGTTCGGCCAGCCGTAGTTCATGTCCAGTATCGCGACGTCGATCGTGCGCTGGTCGGCGAGCGGGATCTCGTCGGGCCGCTGGACGTGCAGGGAACGGAACGGCCGGCCGGGCACGGCCACCGGGCACGCGTTCACGCAGAACTGCTTGCCGAAGCGCAGCTTGTTCCGGCAAGCGATGGGCATGCGAAACAAGTCTACAAGCCTCGTGGGGACCCGTCTACGGGCCCGCACGCACAGCGGAGCTTGCCCCGAGCATACGCAGCGTCGGCGGCATCTCGAAGGTCCGATAGATGAGATCGGTCCCGGGCGCGATCGTGGCCTGCATCAGATCGAGATAGGGAGCGCGGCCGCCGTCGTCCCTTCCGTCGAAGCCGGCCAGCCACGCGGTCGCGCGATCGCCTTCGAGACGGTAGCCCACCGGACGCCGCGTAACGGGGTCGAGCGGCCACCGGAGGCCGGCCTCGGTCAAGGCATCGGTCGGATCGGCGGGAAGCGCGCCATGCGTGAGCTGCCAGGCGCGGCAGGCGGCGAGGAGCTGGAAGGCGGCGCCGTTGGCGCGGTCGCCGTAGAGCAATCGGGCGGGACGGCCCAGCGGAGCCACGACACCGGCCGTGATCCGCGCCGCCATGCTGTCGACGAGGAAGACGCTGCGCCAGGGCGCGGCCCGCGACCGCAGCCGGCCCCGCGTACGATCGTCCAGGCTCTGCAGGCCGGGAAAGTCCCACGACTCGAGATGCGGACGCGCTTCTTCGAGGATGGCGTCGTGCTGGTGCTGGAAGCTCGCGAACACGCGCAGGCGGAAGGCGCTCGGCCCGGCGGGACCCGCCTGCGGACCCAGGAAGCCGTCTTCCACCGTGCGCCCGATGAGGCGCCACTCCGAGTCGGTCGCTTGCCACGCGCTCGGCATCCGGCTGTCTTCGAGCGCCACCGTGCGCGCGGCGCGGGCGACCACCGCGGCCGGAGCTTCCCCGCCCAGCGAAGCGAACAGCGCCGCCGCGGCGCTCCGCCGGCACCCGGCGGCGGTGATGGGCAAGAGCAGGCCCGCGTCCAGCTGGGCGAGGTCCGTTCCGTAATGATAGGCCGTCGTCTCCAGCTCGAGCGCTCCGCCCGCGTCGCCGGCATCCCGCAGCCGTCGGGCTTCCGCGGCGGCCAGCTCGGCGAGCTGGCGCAGGCGCTGGAGGTCCGGCACGGCGGTGGCGACGGTCGGCGCCTCCTCGAAGTACTCGAATCGGGCCCGGGCGGACCCCGCCCGGAGGTGAGCCATCGCCTCGAGGTGGCGCGCCAGGTACGCGAGCTGGCCCGGAGTCAGCTCGGGAGAGGTGGTGGCTTCCCTCAGCCACGCCGGCGCCGGCTCGCGCCCGAGATCGGCGAGGGCCTGCGCGTATTCCGTCCATGCGTTCTCCTGCGCCGGCAGCGCGGTGGTCTTCGGCCGCATTCTCCGCGGAGCCGTCCGCGGCGGCACGAGCATGACGTAGAGGAACGCGAGGCCCGTCAGCCCCAGGAGCAACAGCAGCATCCGGGCGAGCGCGCGCCACGGACGCACCGTGGTCAGCGGGGGGCGACGACGAAGGCCGGGACCTGCCCCCCGCCCGAGGTGACGTTGGCGAGCGAAGTGCCGGAAAGCCGCGTCAGGAACCCTTCCACCTCTCCCTCGAAGATGAAGGGATCGAGGTCGACGACCAGCTCGCGGGTCCGCAGGCCCTCCGGTCCAAGCTCGGGGAAGGACTCCCGGCGCAGCTCGACCTTCTCCTGCACGACGTACGAGGAGCGCAGGGCCTCGACGAGCGCCGCCTCCCAGTCGGACTCCGACATCTCGGCCCCGATGAAGACACCCTTGCCGCCGTATTCGTCGTTGGGTTTCATCACGAGGCTCTCCCGATGCTCGCGAATGTAGGCGGGGAGGTCGAGGTCCGCTCCGTGGCGTCGAGTCCGCTCCTCCGACACCCGTCTCGTCCACGGCACGTGGCGCGCGATCGCGCCGCGCTCCTCGTCGCTGAACAGACCCTGGAGGTCGTCGTCGGTGAGCACGGCGAAGATCGCCTTCTTGTGCAGGGGCTTGCAACGGAAAGGATTGACCATCGTCACCGCGCGCTTGCGCGCCGCCTCGAGCAGAGGCTGCAGCTCGTCCACCTTTTCGAGGAATTCGTTGACGAGGAGCCGCTTGTAGACGATGTCGATGAGCCGGCCTTCGTAGCGCAGCGCGCCGCGCTCGAAGGTGAGGTCGCGCGGGTCGCATACGAAAGCCGGGTGGCCCTTCTCCGCGAAGAAGTCCCGGAACAGCAGGTGTTCGGTGCGCGTCGGCACGTCCTCGTAGTCGACGATGGCGATCGTGGGATGCTCTTCCTGGCCCCCGGCCTCGCGGTAGCACGCGAGGAGCGTCTCGAGCATGCGCTCCCGGGCGCGGAAGCGCCGCAGCGTCCAGCGCTCCTGGAATTTCTGCATGAGGGGCAAGTCGAGGAAGAGGTCGGTCAGCGCTTCGGCATAGGCGATGCCGGCCGGGCTCTCGGCGTTCAGCTCCACGAACTGGTAGGCCGATGGCGTGAGGAATGCGTCCAGGCGCGACGTGGGCGACGAGCGCCGGTAGCCGGGCTCGATCGCCATCAGCTCCCGCTCCTCCGGCGTGAGGTCCACGCGGTCCCACAGCTCGACGCCCAGGCGCGCCTCCGCTTTTTCGATCGCGCCGACGATGCCGCGGCAGACGCCACGGACCTGCTCGTAGACCTCCGGCGAGACGAAGTTCGGCCTCAGGAATGGACACAGCACGCGTCCCCCGAAGGTGAGCTTGGCCTGGCGCATCCGCTCGAAGAGCCGGTCGTCCATCTCCTCGACCAGCTCCTTCTCATCTGCGAGCAGGCGGTCGTAATCCTCGACCGCGCGGGCGATAAGGGGATCCATGGGGGCCCTATTCTACGCCGGGGCCGCGCCGTCGCGTCCGCTGGCACCGATGTTGCTTGATAAACCTGGGGCGGACATTTCCGCTTCAGTGTGTGCGGGAGGTCTGATATGCGAATTCACTGGATGGGGGCCGTGGCGGCGGCGGCAGCGTTGTTGGCACCCGTCGGCGCGATGGCCCAGGTCTCGGCGGCCCGCGAGCAGACGTTCCGGGAGCGGGACAAGAACCACGACGGCGTCCTGACCCTCGAGGAGTATGGTGGCCATCCCGGCAACTTCCACGCGATGGACGCCAATGGCGACGGCGTGCTGAGCCGGGACGAGTTCGTGAACCGCTACCGCGAGGGCAACGAGAACGCGCCGCCGGCGGTCAGCACGGGGCCGCTCGTCGAGGCGCCGCCGATCGTCGACGCGTTCGCGCAGATGGATCGGAACCGCGACAACGTCATCACCCGCAGCGAATGGCGGTCCGACATGGCGCCGGCCTCCTTCGCCCGGCTGGACCGGAACCACGACGGCGTGGTGACGCGCGACGAGTTCGCCAACCCGCTGCCGCTCGGGAGCGCCGAGGCGCGCTTCGGCGATCTCGACCTGAACGGCAACGGCATCATCGACCGCAACGAGTGGCGCGGAGAGGCGCTGTCGTTCGACGCCGTCGACCGCAACCGCGACAACCGCGTCACGGTCGACGAGTACGTCAACCAGCCGACGGGCTACGGCTATGGGCAGGGGACGTTACAGTCCCGCTTCGCGCAGCTCGACCGCAACCACAACGGCGTAATCAACCGCGGCGAGTGGCGGGGGGAGACGCTGTCCTTCGACGCCGTCGACCGCAACGGCGACAACCGGATCACGCTCGACGAGTACGTGAACCAGACCACGCGCAGCTCGACCGCAACCACAACGGCGTAATCAACCGCGGCGAGTGGCGGGGGGAGACGCTGTCCTTCGACGCCGTCGACCGCAACGGCGACAACCGGATCACGCTCGACGAGTACGTGAACCAGACCATGGATGGCTACGGCAACAACTACGGAACCGGCACGAACAACATGCAGGCGCGATTCGCGCGGATGGACCGCAACCGTGACGGCGTGGTCTCCCGCGGCGAGTGGAGCGACTCCACATCGTTCCGCACGGTTGACCGCAACAACGACGGCGTGGTGACACTGCGCGAGTACCTGAACGCGCCCGTCGTCTACGAGCAGCCGTCCGGGTACAACCCGTCCTATGGCAACGATCAGTACACCACGTCGCGCTCGGCCTTTGCTGACTTGGACCGCAACGGCAGCGGCTTCATCGAGCGCCGCGAGTGGCCCTACGACCTGACCCAGTTCGACGCCATGGACCGCAACGGTGACGGACGGCTGACGCGCTACGAATACGACGCCAGCGCGCAGGGCGCGACGCGGGGGACGTCCGAGGAGTTCCGCCGGCTCGACCTTAACGGCGACGGCGTCATCACGCGGCGCGAATGGACGGGCAGCGCGCTGACCTTCGACAACTACGACCGCAACCGGGATGGCGTCGTCAGCCGCGACGAGTTCCTGAACTATTAACAACAGCTGCGAGCGGAGCGGGATTTACTCCCGCGAAGCGAGCGGGGGGTCCGGGGGGTGCGCCGCTAGCACCCCCCAGTTCAACGAAGGCGGGTGCGCCGCTAGCACCCCCCCGTTCAGCGAAGGTCCCCGTCCGGGGTGCGCCGTTGGCACCCCCCAACGTCTGTTATCATCGCGGTGGCGCCGACGATGGTCGATCTGCGCGAGCCGCTCGAGACCCTGATCGCCCCCCCCACCCGTTTCACTGCGGGGACCACCTTTCCCCGGGCGCGAGAGATCCGCCTCTACGACACCACCCTGCGCGACGGAGAGCAGACGCCCGGGGTGGCGTTCACCCCCGAGCAGAAGTACGAGCTCGCCGGCATGCTGTCGGACGCGGGTGTCCACATCATCGACATGGGTTTTCCTTCCGCCGCACCCTCCGAGCGCCGCGCGCTCGAGCTGATCCTGGAGGGGAAGGCGAAGGGCCGCATCCGCGCCGACCTCGAGATCATCGTGATGTGCCGGTCCAACGCCCGCGACATCGACGTGACCGTGGACACGCTCCGGCACATGGGGGCGAAGCCGTCCGATTGCACGTTCTTCATCTTCACCTCCGGATCCGACCTCCACCTGAAGTACAAGATCGGCAAGACGCTGCTCCAGCTCGAGGGCCGGCGGGCGGAGGAGTGGCGCGACCTGCCCGTCTCGTTCTACCGGCAGGCCAACATCCGGATGTCGACCGCGGCCATCCGCCACGCGCGCGAGCGCGGCGTGGCGGAGGTCGAGTTCGGGGGCGAGGACGGCTCCCGGGCGGACGTGTCGTACCTGATCGAGCTGGCGCGGGCGTGCTACGAGGCGGGGGGCACGCGCTACTCGTTTCCGGACACGGTGGGCTTCTTCGCCCCCGAGGGCGTCGACTACTACATCCCCCAGCTGGTGGCGGCGTTCCCGGACCAGCCGCTGGTCGTCCACTTCCACAACGACTTCGGGCTCGGCGCGTACAACACCGTGCGCGCCTTGCATCACGGGGCGACGATCCCGACCTGCACCGTCAACGGCATCGGCGAGCGGGCGGGCAATGCCCCCCTCCACACCACGGTCATGATCCTGAAGGAGCTCTACGGGGTGACCATCCCGGGCTTCCGCTACGACATGCTCTGGCCGCTGCGCCGCAAGGTCGAGGAGTTCAGCGGCATCCCGGTGGGGGCCACCGAGCCGATCATCGGCCACAACGTCTTCAGCCACGAGACGGGAATCCACACGGCCGGGATCACCATCCACCCCGCGATCTACCAGGTCATCGAGCCGGAGAGCGTGGGGGGCCGGATGCGGTTCCTGTTCGGCAAGCACTCGGGGGCGATGGCCATCGAGGCCGTTCTGAACCGGCATCGTGAGGAGCTGGCGGCGGAGGGCATCGAGGTCACGCCGCGGCTGGTCCAGCTCCTCTTGCGGCTCGTGAAGGGCGTGCGGGAGAAGAAGGCCATGGTCTCCCAGCACCTGGACGGCGTGCGCAACTACTACGCGCACCTGGAGCGGCTGGGCCTCACCGAGGAAGACCTCCTCGCCTACGCCCTCGTCCTCGGCCGCGACGGGGAGGCCGGCTGACGACACCCTCCGCGACGGGCCGCGAGAGGAGCGACCCGTCCCGGCCCGGCGTCGGTGCGGCCGGGGACGCGTCGCGGCCGGCGGGACCGATCCTCGACCTGCGCGTCCGCTGGCGCGCGGGCCAGGTGGCCCTCGGCGTCGCGGCGCTCCTCGCCGTGGCCGCATGCTGGCGGCCCTTGGCGCCCACGGCGCCCCTGGGTGTGCGCCTCGCCGTCAGCCTGATCCTCGCCTTCGGAGTGCTGGTGACGGGCCTGCTGTCCAGCCTGCGCGGCCGCGGCAAGCCCGAGCAGCTGGCCCTCTACGGGTTCCTCGTTCTCGGCCTGGACGGGCTGGGCCAGTGGGTGGAACCCTGGGGCTGGCCCGTGTGGCCATTGATGGCGCTCATGGTGGCGGCGGTGGCGGTCGCGGAGAGCCCGCCCGTGGCCCTCGGCGTCGCCGCCCTCGCGGCGGCCATGGCCGTGGCCGACGCCGCGTCGTCGTCGTTCCAGGCGTGGAAGGGCGCCGTCGCGGCGAGCCTCGGCTATGCGGTTCTCGTCCTCGGCGTACACCAGGCGCTCGCGGGCGAGAAGCGGCGACTCGGGGCGGCGCTCGCCGAGCTGGCGCGTCTTCGTCACGGCATCGACCAGCTCGACGACGGTGACGCGGGATCGCCGCCTCGCCTGAGCATCACCGCCCTCACCCTCCGGCAGGTGTCCGAGGACGGCCGCCGGGCGCGCCAGCTGGACCGGGCGGCGGAGCTCGACGAGGCCCTCGATCGGCTCGTGCGGCTGGCCCGTGTCTCCCTCGGCGCTCACGCCGCGATGTACTTCGACGTGGACCGGCAGCGCGAGACAGCCTACCTTCGCGCCGCCGACGGTCCCGCCAACCTCGTGCGAGGGAGCGTGATGCGCCTCGGCGAGGACCCGTTCGCTTTCGTCCTCGATCGGCGGGCCGCCTTCTACGCGACCGACTTCAAGCGCCTGCTGTGGTCGCTCCCGTACTACAAGGGCGAGGTCCGCGTCGGCTCGCTCCTCGCGGTGCCGGTGTGGACGGCCGAGGTCGTCGCCGGCGTGCTGGTGGCCGACATGCTGGAGATCCAGGCCCTCACGGGCGGCGCCCACGAGCTGCTCGAATCGTTCGCGGCGATGGCCGCCGACGTCATCCTCCGCACGCGGGCCTCCCTGAGCCGCGAGGAGGTGGGCCAGGAGTTCAAGGCCGTATACGTCGTGTCGCGCGACCTGGCCGCGCTCACCGAGCGCGCGCCCGTGAACCGCCTCCTGCTCCGATCCGCTCGCCAGCTCGTGCCGCTGGAAGCGGCGGCGGTGGTGATGGAGGACGAGGCGGAGACGCGCTACGTCGTGGAGGCGGGGCACGGTTGGGCGCACGAGCTCGAGGGACGCGAGGTCGCCCTCACCGAGCGCACCTGGGCGGCGTGGGTCCTGCGCAGCGGTAATGATCCCTATCTCCTGGACAACGTGGCCGGGCACGAGAACCGCATGCCGATCCTCGTCCTCGACGAGGGCTCCGACCGCGCGGAGTCGCTCCTGGCCGTTCCGCTGAAGGCCAGCACCCGCACGCTGGGCGCGCTCATGCTCATGGGTCGCCGGGGCGCCTTCGACGCCGCGGCCAGCCGTGTCCTGGGCGTGCTCGCCAACCAGGCCGCGGCCGCGCTCTCCACCATCCAGATGAAGGACCGCATCAAGGACATGGCCATGCGGGACGGGCTCACCGGTCTCTACAACCGGCGCGCCTTCGACGATCAGCTCCGCCACGCCCTCGGGCGTGAGGACCGCCAGAAGGGCCGGCTCGGCCTCGTGCTCCTCGACATCGACCATTTCAAGAAGCTCAACGACACGTTCGGCCACCCGGCGGGTGACGCCGTCCTCCGCCACACGGCCCACGTCGTCGAGCATCATCTCCGCCGCGCCGACGAAGCGGCCCGCTTCGGGGGCGAAGAGTTCGCGCTCATCCTTCCCCACACCGAGGAGGCGGGGGCGGTCCGGCTGGCCGAGCGCGTGCAGGCCGCGGTGGAGAAGGCCCAGCTCGTCTTCGAGGGGGCGCGGCTTTCCGTCACGGTGAGCCTGGGAGTGGCGGTGTGGCCGTCCGACGGCGCGGACGAGGAGGCGCTGATCGCGGTCGCCGACCGCGCGCTCTACGCGGCCAAGCAGGCCGGCCGCAATCGCGTGGTCTCGGCGTCGGCGCTTCCCCGCGCACCGTCGTCGGCCGCGCCTTGACGGCAGCGCCGAACGCAACCTAACCTGTTCTCATGGAGTCCGCGTTCTTCATCGGCCTGCAGTGGCTCGCGATCGCGTTTCTCCTGCTGATGCTCTACTTCGCCCTGTTCGAGCGGGGCCTGCCGTACCGCGTGGGCCGTCCCCCCGCCGACCCCCTCGATTCGGGGCCCTTTCGGCTCACCCTGAGCGCGCTCGCCGGCAGCTCGCTGCACGCGGGCAACCAGGTCCAGGTGCTCGCCAACGGCGAGGCCTTCTACGAGGCGGAGCTGCAGGCCATCCGCGAGGCGCGCGACAGCGTCCACCTCGAGGCCTACATCTTCCAGCGCGGCGAGGTCACCCGCCGCTTCCTGCAGGCCATGGCCGATCGGGCCGCCGCGGGCGTGGCGGTGCATGTGGTGCTCGATGCGGTCGGCTCCTTCCTGACGACGCGCAAGTATCTGGCTCCCCTGATCGAGGCCGGGGGCCACGTGGAGTTCTACCACCCGATCCGCTGGCACAACCTGCCGCGCATCAACAATCGGACCCACCGGGAGCTGCTCATCGTCGACGGGAGGATCGGGTTCCTGGGGGGGGCCGGCTTCGCTGACCACTGGTTGAAGCCCCACGGCCGCGGCCCCAGGAAGAAGCTGCGCTGGCGCGACACGATGTTCCGCGTCGAAGGCGACATCGTGCGTGAGATGCAGTCCGTCTTCGCCGAGAACTGGCTGGAGTCCTCGGGCCGGATCCTCTTCGACAGCCGCTATTTCCCCCGCAGCGACGACAAGGGCCCGACCGAGGCCATGATCGTGGGCAGCTCTCCCTCCTTCGGCCGCTCGACGCGCAACCGCATGCTCTATCAGACGCTGCTCGCCTCCGCCCAGCGCTCGATCCACATCACCACGCCCTACTTCCTGCCCGACCGCAGCGCCCGGTCCGAGCTGGTCCGGGCCATCCGCGAGCGCGGCGTGCAAGTCGTGATCATCACGCCCGGGCGGCATGCCGACCATCTCCTGACCCGCCGCTCGAGCCGACGCCTCTACGGAGACCTGCTCCGGGCGGGAGCGTCCATCTACGAGTACCAGCCGGCGATGATCCACGCCAAGGTGCTCATCGTGGACGGGTCGTGGAGCGTCGTGGGCTCCACGAACTTCGACAACCGCTCCTTCGGCCTCAACGACGAGGTGAACCTGGCCGCCTACTGCCCGGACCTGGCCACGCGCCTCGAGGAGGACTTCGCACGCGACGTGGCCCACAGCCGGCAGGTCAACTACCAGACGTGGCGGCGCCGGCCGTTCTTCGAGCGCGGCCACGAGCTGCTCGGCTGGCTGCTGGAACGGCAGCAGTAGCCGTGGACCGGATCCGGATCACGACCTACAACGTCCACCGCTGCCGCGGCCTCGACGGGCGCACGCGTCCGGGACGCATCGTGGACGTCCTGCGCGAGGTCAAGGCGGACATCATCGCCCTCCAGGAGGTCGTGTCGCGGGAGGAAGAGGCCGCCAACGACAAGCACCAGGCGCGCTACATCGCCGACGAGATGGGTCTCAAGTTCTGCCTGGGCGAAAACCGCAAGCTGCGCGGGGCCGCCTACGGCAACGTGGTCCTGTCCCGCTTCCCGATGCAGGCGGTGAAGAACTACGACCTGAGCGTGGAGGGCTTCGAGCGGCGCGGCTGCCTGCACATCGACGTGGACATCGGCGGGGCGGTGGTGCACGTGTTCAACGTCCACCTGGGCACCGACTACATCGAGCGGCGCCACCAGGGCCGCCGGCTCACGGACATGGAGATCCTGCGCAACGAGCAGCTCACCGGGCCACGCATCATGCTCGGGGACTTCAACGAGTGGGCGCCCGGCCTCACGACGCACCTCCTCGGCTCGCACCTGAAGAGCGTGGACATCCGCAAGCACCTCCAGCGGAAACGGACGTATCCGGGCCTGCTCCCCTTCATGCACCTCGACCACATCTACCACGACGACTCGCTGGAGCTGGAGAGGCTGACCCTCCACCGCACACGCACCGCCCTCGTCGCCTCGGACCACCTCCCGCTGATCGCTGACTTCAAGTTCGTCAACGCCGCGGAGAAGGCCATTCCGGAGACAGCCGGCTAGCTCACGCCTCCCCGGCGCTCGACGGCACCGTCGCCCTCGCGGCGCCCGCGGCCAGCAGGCCCGCGGTGAGGAGGACGAAGAGGGCGGCGTCCAGGTAATAGATCCCGCGCAGGTCCCAGTGGGCGAGGAGGCCGGCCACGGTCGGCGAGACGGCGCCCCCGAACAGCGCGGCGCCCGAGAAGAAGCCGAACGCCGTCGCGCGCTGGTCGGGCGGGACCATGAGGCCGCCGATCGTGTAGCAGAGCGTGAGCGCGCCGCCCGAAGCGAGGCCGAGGAGCAGGGCCAGCGCCAGAAACGACGTGAAGCCCGAGATGAGCGCCATGGGAAGGACGGTGGCCGCCCCCGCCGCGAGACTGGCCGCGAGCAGCACCCGCGGAGGAAAGCGGCGGGTAGCCTTCCCCAGCACCGTCGACGACACTGCCGCTGCCGCCGAGTACGCGGAGATGAGGACGCCGGTGGCGAGGCCCAGGCTGGCCGCCGGCACCGCGAGTCGCTGGAGGTGCATGGGGAGGATGGGCGTGAAGGACCGGCCCACGAAGTTGACCAGGAACAGCACCACGAGCAGGGCGAGGACGCCGCGCTGCCGCAGGAGCACGGTGGTCCCGGCCGGCACGCCCGGCGAGGCCGGAACGGCGGCCCCCCCCTCCCGGTAGTAGCGCGCGACCAGCCACAACGCCGCCGCGCAGAGCGCGGCCGTCACCAGGAACGTCGAGCGGATGCCGATGGTGTCGGCGAGGAAACCCCCCGCGAGGGGGCCCACGGCCGCGGCCAGGATCTGCGCGGCCTGGACGAGGCCGACCGCGTGTCCCGTCTGGTCACGGGGGGCGAGCGACGTCGCCATCGCCAGCCCGAGAGGGCCGATGCCGCCGAAGAACCCGACGCCGATGCGCAGCACGAGGAGGTGCTCCACGCGCGTGGCCGCGGCCGAGAGCGCGAGGAGGAATACGTACGACACGAGCGCGCGCACCACCATGCGCTTCTGTCCGTGGCGGTCGGCGAGGCGGCCCCAGATCGGGGCCATGAGGCCGGCGATCAGGGGCGACACGCCCACGAGCACGCCTGACCACAGGGCGACGTCGTCGTCGCCCTGGACGCCGAGCTTCCGGACGTAGAGCGGGAGGAAGGGGAGGACGAAAGCGAAGCCGGTGAAGACCACGAAGACCGTGGCCACCATCACGTACTGGTTGCGGA
>QHVJ01000479.1 GCA_003222275.1 Acidobacteriota bacterium
CGTGGGTCTGGCCGAGGTGGTGCGGACGCAGATCATCAGGGACATGGACTCGCACGCCATGTACACCAACGCGCTGTCCGCGATGACGCCGGCCACCGTTCGGGTCCCGATGCACTTCGATACCGACGCCGAGTGCCTGAAGGCGGTCCTGCGCGTCGCGGGCGCCGATCCCGAGAAGGCGCGCATCGTGCGGGTGCGCAACACGCTGGCCGTCGACCGCTTCGTGGCCTCCGAGGCGTACGCCGCGGAGGTAGCGGAGCGCGACGACCTCACGGTGGTGATTCCGCCCCGGCCGTGGACGCTCGACGCGCAGGGGAACTTGGATCCCGCGAGCGACCTGCTGGCGTCCGCCACGCCGGCCTGAGGCAGCGACGGCCGCCTTGCCCAGCCCGGTCGTGCCCACGGCCGATCCGTACCGGCTCGATCCCCGCGAGGTCCGCGAGCCGCCGCGCACGCTCTTCGAGGCGCTCCGCCGGGTCGGTCCCGGCCTGATCCTGGCCGCATCCATCGTGGGCTCCGGCGAGCTGATCGCCACCACCACCCTGGGCGCGCAGGTCGGCTACAGCGCGCTGTGGATCATCGTGCTGAGCTGCGCCATCAAGCCGGTGGTGCAGGCGGAGCTGGGGCGCTACACGATCGCCAGCGGCGAGACGGGCCTCGAGGCGCTCGACCACGTGCCCGGGCCGCGCCTCCGCGTGGGGTGGCTCCTGTGGGCCTGGGCGGCCATGGTCCTCATGACGCTTCTCCAGGTGGGGGCGATGTTCGGCGGCGTCGCCCAGGTGATGGCGCTGTTGGTGCCGGCCGTCGGCGAAAGGGCGTGGGTGCTCATCTTCCTGCTCCTGACCCTCGGGCTGCTGCTCGGGGGTGGCTACGCCCGCATCGAGCGGCTGGCGGTCGTCAAGGTGGGCCTGTTCACCCTGATCACCTTCCTCGCCGCGCTGGTGCTGACGCGCATGCCGGGCTATTTCCACTGGTCGGAGCTGCTCGAGGGCCTGCGGCTGCGCCTGCCGCCGCAGGGCGTGGCCACGGCCGCGGCCGTCTTCGGCATCACCGGCGTGGGCGCCTCCGAGCTGTTCATGTATCCGTACTGGTGCGTGGAGAAGGGGTACGCACGGTTCGTCGGCCCGCACGAGCTGACGCCGCAATGGCAGCGGCGTGCCCGCGGCTGGGTGCGCGTGATGCACGTGGACATCCTCGCGTCGATGGTCATCTACACGGTGGCGACGCTTGCCTTCTACCTCCTCGGGGCCGGCATCCTGCACGGGATGGGGCTCGTGCCCGCCGCGGGCGACATGATCCCCGTGCTGTCGAACATCTACACGCAGACGCTGGGGCCGTGGGCGCTGTGGGTGTTCTACGTCGGCGCGATCGCCACGCTCTACGGGACGATCTTCGCCGCCACCGCCGCCCACTCGCGCATCTTCTCCGACCTGTGCCGGCTGCTCGGCCTCTTCTCTCGCGACGATGCCGCGGCTCGTCGCCGCTGGCGGCAGGTCTTCGTGCTCGTCCTGACGCTTCTCCCGGTCGGGTTGTACTGGATCTTCGCCTCGCCCGTGAAGATGGTCGTCGCGGGCGGCATCGCGCAGGCGGTGATGCTGCCGCTCGTGGGCGCGGGCGCCGTGTGGCTGCGCCATCGGCGCCTGCCGCCGGAGCTGGCGCCGTCCTGGCCGGTGACCGTCGCCTTGTGGGCGGCGGCGCTGCTCATGGCGGCGATGATGGCGTACTACGCGTGGCTGATCGCGCGCGCGTGAGAACCCTCACCCCTGCCTGGGTGAGGGGATCAGCTGGGAAACCGCCCGCGTAGCTGCTCGGCCGCAACGCGCAGCAGGCCGGCGTCGCTGCCGAGGGCGACGTAGCGGTAGCCCATGTCGAGGAAGCGGCGGGCGTCCTCCTCGACCGGAGCCAGGATGCCGATCGGCTTGCCGGCCCGCGTCGCGCGAGCGGCCGCGTCGGCGAACACGGTCTGCATCTCGGGACTGCGGTTGCCCCCGAGGAGGCCCATCGCGGCCGACAGGTCGGACGGCCCGATGAAGATGCCGTCGACGCCGTCCACGGCCGCGATCGCCTCGAGCTGGCCGAGCGCTTCGCGCGTCTCCACCTGCACGAGGACGCACATCTCGTCGTTGGCACGCTGGAGGTAGTCGGAGATGCGTCCGTAGCCGCTGGCGCGATGGATCAGGGCCACGCCGCGGACGCCCGCCGGCGGATAGCGGGTGGCGGCCACCGCCCGCGCCGCCTCCGCCGCGTTCTGGACCCAGGGTACGAGGAGGCTCTGCACGCCGAGGTCGAGGTAGCGCTTGATCAGCACGGGATCGTTCCAGGCCGGCCGCACGATCGGCGTCGCGGTCCCGCCCTTCAAGGCACGAAGCTGCTCCAGGACGGTAGCCAGGTCGTTGGGAGCGTGCTCGGCGTCGATCATGATCCAGTCGTAGCCGGCGGGAGCGAGGATTTCGGCCACGGGGGCGCTGCACAGGCTCGCCCAGAGTCCGATCTGCTTCCGCCCTTCGCGGAGGGCCCGCTTGAACGCGTTGACGGGCAGGTCCATCAGTGGATCTCCGGCTCGGGAATCGGCGCGGTGCCTTCGAGGAAGTCGAAGTCGCAGCCCTTGTCGGCCTGCCGCACGTGCCGGGCCCAGAGCGCGACCCACCCGCGCGGGTAGGGAAGCTCGCGCGGCCTCCAGGCGGCGCGGCGCTGGCCCAGCTCCTCTTCCGGCACCTGCAAGGTCAGCCGGCGGCCCGGCACGTCCAGCGCCACGATGTCTCCATCGCGGACGAGGGCCAGCGGGCCGCCCACGAACGACTCCGGGGCCACGTGCAGCACGCATGCGCCGTAGGAGGTCCCGCTCATCCGTGCGTCCGAGATGCGGACCATGTCGCGCACGCCCTTCTGCAGCAGCTTCTTCGGAATCGGCAGCATGCCCCATTCGGGCATGCCGGGGGCGCCGAGCGGTCCCGCGTTCTGCAGGACGAGGACGGAGTCCTGGGTCGCGGGCAGGTCGGGATCGTCCATGCGGCGCTCGAGGTCGTTGTAGTCGCGGAAGACGATCGCGGGGCCCTGGTGCTTCAGCAGCCGCGGCTCCATGGCCGTGTGCTTGATGACGGCGCCGTCGGGCGCCAGGTTGCCGCGCAGCACGGCCAGGCCGCCCTCGGGATTGATCGGCCGGTCACGGGGCACGATCACCTGCTCGTTGACGACCGGGACGCCGTCGAGGCCGGCGCCGAGAGGCGTGCCGCTCACGGTCGGCGCTTCCGTGTGCAGCAGGTCGGGGATGCGCGACATCAGGGCCCGCAACCCTCCCGCGTAGAAGAAGTCCTCCATCAGGTATTGGCCCGAGGGGCGCACGTTGGCCAGGAAGGGCGTTCGGCGCGACAACGCGTCGAAGCGGTCGATGTCGAGCGGCACGCCGGCCCGGCCGGCCATGGCGATGAGGTGGATGATCGCATTGGTCGAGCCGCCGAGGGCCATGACCACCGTGACCGCATTCTCGAACGCGTCGTCGGTGAGGACGTCGCGTGGCTTCAGGTCCTCCCATACCATCTCCACGATCCGCCGGCCGGTGGCGGTGGCGAGGTGCGAGTGGCGCGAATCGGCGGCGAGGATCGACGACGCGCCCGGCAGCGACAGGCCCAGCGCGTCGACCGCGGCCGCCATCGTGGACGCGGTCCCCATCGTCATGCAGGTGCCGTAGGACCGCGCGATCCCGTCCTCCAGCTCCCGCCAGGAGCATTCGTC
>QHVJ01000453.1 GCA_003222275.1 Acidobacteriota bacterium
CGCCGGCACCACCGCGCAGTCCACGAGGACGGCTACCAGGTGGAACGACTCCCTGATGGCGAGCTGCAGTTCAGGCGGCCTGACGGCCGGCTATTCCCTGACGTCCCGCCGCGAGCTCCGGTACCGCCCGATCCCGCCGAGCGGCTGCGCGCGCAGAACGAAGCCGAAGACCTGCACATCCACCCGCGCGTGGCGATACCAAACTGGTCCGGAGAGCGCTTGGACCTCGGCTGGGCGATCGACGTGTTGCACCCGCTGGCCGCTTCCAACAGCTAAGGGCTCGCTCGGCGGCGGTCACGCTTGGCGCGCCAATAGCCGGCGATTCCGGCGCCCAAACCCACGAGACCCGCCGGGTAGGCGCGCGCGACGAGGATCACCAGCAGGGCGAAGAGGACCATGCGCGTCTCGCCCCAGGGGCGGAGCGCCTCGGACAGCACCTCGATGAAAACCGCGCCCACCACCGGGCCCCAGAACGTCCGCAGGCCCCCCAGGATCACCATGATGACGATGATCGCCATCTCGTTGAACTTCATCGGCGTGGGCGAGAGCAGCCCGACGTAATGCCCCTGGAAGCCGCCGGCGATGGCGGCGAAGACGGCGGAGACGGCGAAGACGACGCGCTTCCACTTGAAGGTGTCCACGCCCATCACGGCGGCCGCCTCCTCGTCGTCGCGTATGGCCCGCAGATAGACGCCGACTCGCGAGTGCACGAGCTGCCAGGCGGCGAGGATGGCGCCGAGGGCCAGGGCGAGGAAGACGTAGTAGTGTGGCGTCGGGCGCGGGGTGCCGAAGAAGAACGGGGTCATCAGCCCGAGGTCGCCGCGCGTGATCTGGTACTCGACGGCGACGAAGAGTCGCACCGACTCCGCGAACGCCCACGTGGCGAGCGCCAGGTAGATGGCGCGCATTCTGAGACACAGGGTGCCGAGTCCCCAGCCGAGCAGCGCGGCCAGCGCGCCGCCGGCGGCGACCCCGACCACGATCGGCACCTTCGCGTGGAGCACGAGCAGGGCGGAGGTGTAAGCGCCGACGCCCGCGAACGTGTGGTGCGCGAGCGAGAACTGGCCCGTGTAGCCGGCCAGGAGGTTCCAGCCGATCGCGAGCACGACGTAGTAGAAGCTCGTGACGAGGACGTGCAGGTGGTACTCCGACACCGCCCACGGCAGCCAGGCGAGCGCCGCGTAGACGGCGAGCGCGAGCCCGATGCGACGCGCCAGGGGCGGGATCAGCTCAGATGCCGAGGAGGGCATCGCGCACGAGGTCGCGGACCTGCTCGGCGAAGACGTGCCGCGGCCCGTGATGGCGCACGCGCCCCATCTCGATCATGTAGAGGTAGTCGCTCACCTGGATCGCCTTGGCGATGTTCTGGTCCACCAGGAGGATCGTCGCGCCCGCGTCGCGTGCCTGGAGCAGCCGCGTGTAGACCTGCTCGGTGATCTTCGGCGACAGCCCGGCGGACGGCTCGTCCACGAGCAGCAGGCTCGGATCGGTGACGAGCTCCTTGGCCAGCGACAGCATCTTGGCCTCGCCGCCCGACAGCGTGGTGGCGCGCGACCGGCGCTTCTCGCGCAGGCGCGGAAAGGCCGCCCATGCGCGCTCCAGCATGGCGGCCATGCGCGCGCGGTCGGCGCGGAAGACCCAGGCACCCAGGTCCAGGTTTTCCTGCACCGTGAGCTGCGGGAACACGCTGGCGCCCTGGGCCACGTAGCTCACGCCCTGCCGCTTCACGGCGTGCGGCGGCAGCGCCTGGATCTCGTGACCGTCGAGGACGATCCGGCCGCGGCGTGGATGCAGGAAGCCGAAGATCGTCTTGAGCAGCGTCGACTTCCCCGCTCCGTTGGCGCCGATGATCCCCGTGATGCTGCCGCGCTCGACCGCCACGGACACGCCGGTGAGGACGTCGATGCCCTCGACGTACCCCGCGACGACGTCGTGCACCTCGAGGAGGGCCATTCAGCCTCCGAGGTACGCTTCCAGCACCGCGGGCTGGTTGGCGACTGCCTCGAACGAGCCCTCGGCGATGAGCCGGCCCTCGTGCATCACCGACACGCGCGAGGCCAGCCGCCGCAGGGTCGCCATCTCGTGCGACACGATCAGGAAGGTCACGCCTTCGTCGCGGTTCGCGTTGAGGATCGTCTCCATGATCGTGTCCTTGATGGTCGGGTGGACGCCCGCGAAGGGCTCGTCCATCAGGAACAGCCGGATGGGCTGCAGCATGAGCCCGCGCGCGATCTGCAGCAGCATGCTCTGGCCGCCCGACAGCTCCTTGGCCGGCGCGTCGCGCAGGCCGTCGAGCAGGACCAGGTCGAGCAGGCGCCGCGCGCGCTCCCGGATCTGCTCGGGGGCGCGCCGCGCGCCGCGATCCAGCTCGGCGAGCGCCGGCACGAGCACGTTCTCGAGCACGGTCATGTTGCCGAAGAGCTTCGAGATCTGGAACGTGCGCGCCACGCCGCGGCCGGCGATCTCGTGCGGGCGCAGGCGCTCGATGCGCTCGCCGTCGAGAAAGACCTGACCGGCGTCGGGGCGATAGAGGGCGGAGACCAGATTGATCGTCGTCGTCTTGCCGGAGCCGTTGGGGCCGATGAGCCCGCGGACTTCGCCGGCCTCGACGCTGAGGTCGAGACCGTCCACCGCGATCACGCCGCCGAAGCGCTTGGCGAGGCCCCGGATCTCGAGGAGCGCGCTTGTCCTACCGAAGGTAGGGCTCATGTGAGGAGCGGGATTGTCTCACACGGAGCGGCGCGCGGCCGGAGGGCCTACGCGGCGGGCGGGGCGGCCATGACGCCAGGGCTTCGTCAGGAAGGGCGCGCCGGTGCGCTCGAGGAAATCGCGCTTGTCGCGGCTGAGGACATCATCCGCCCGGCAGCGCCTGGTCGATGTGCGTGAGGAGCTGCCGCACGTCGAGCGGCTTCGTCAGGTACGCGCGCGCGCCTGCCGCCACCATGCGCCGCACCTGTCCCGGCGTCGCGTCGGCGCTGAGCACGATCACCGGCGTGCGCGCGAGGAGCGGATCGCTCCTGATCTCGCGCAGCACGTCCTCGCCGGAGATGTCCGGGAGGTGGAGGTCCACGAGGATCAGGTCGGGCCGATGCTCGCGCGCCAGCGACAGCCCGAGCCGCCCCTGCATGGCGGGGATGAAGCGGATCGCGGCCTGCTCGGCCAGGACGCGCTCCACGAGCCGCAGGTTCGACGGGTTGTCCTCGATGTAGAGGACCGTGCCCCGGCGCGGCGCGCCGGCCGGCGTCGGCGCGCGCGACGCGTCCAGGCCGGCGCGCGCGTCGGGCGACGTCGTCTCGGCCAGCTCGACCCAGAAGAGGCTGCCCCCGCCCTCCGCGTCGTCGAAACCGATGAGGCCGCCCATCGCCTCCACGAGCCGCTTGGAGAGCGCGAGCCCGAGCCCGGTGCCCTCGACGGCACTCGTCTCGGCGCCGAGGCGGTCGAACGGCGTGAAGAGCCGCGCGCGCCGGTCATGCGGAATGCCCGCGCCC
>QHVJ01000472.1 GCA_003222275.1 Acidobacteriota bacterium
AGCCGTGCCGCGGACGGTCCTCCAGGGTGGCCAGAATGAGGAGCTCCGCGCTGCCCTTCTTGAGCTGTTGCTGGTCGAGTGCTGGCTCTACCATATGTATCTGTAATACATATAGAGGCCGAGGCTGTCAACCCGTATCTGCAGTTCTCGCGGCAAGGGCCTAGCAGGCTTCGGAAAAACGGCCCATGAGAGTCAATCGGTCATCGGCGGCACAGGTCGGGCTGGGTAGGCGCCGACCAGGTGCTTGTTCTGGAACAAGTACGAAAGGTAACAACATCGCGCCGTCGACCGTCTTCAGCCAGCCGAAGATCTCCTCGACCGCTTTCTCAGCCGCTGACTCACCTGGTAGGTGAGATGCCGGGTCGTGCGACTATCGAGGGCGCTGTGGCGGACATTGTGGGCCACGTGCGGCGTCGCATCATGCTGCCGCAGTTGCTCCACGTGATCAGCTCGTACAGGACGACGCCGACGGAAAAGAGATCATGCGCGGATCGAGATCCTCGCCCCGCGCCTGCTCCGGCTACATGTACGCCATCGTCCCCAGCGCCATCCCGGGACTGCTCAGGGGGTCGGCCGGCCGCGAGAGCATGAGCTCGGCGCCGTCGTTCGGAGCGCCCTTGCCCTCTGGCGCGACCGTGAGCTTGGCGGGGCCGAAATCGAGGATCTTGGCGTGGCCCTTCCCGTGGGCGGCGTCGAGGGCGTCGGCGACCTGGATCCCGACATCTACCACCTTATCTATGTCGAGCGCGCGGCGCCCGTGTGCTGCTTGAGCGCGTCGCCCTCCAGCCGCTCCATCACGATGTAGTGCTGGCCCTCGTGCTCGCCGATGTCGTGGATCGTGCATATGCTCGGATGGTTGAGCGCGGAGACGGCGCGGGCCTCGCGCTGGAAGCGCTCGACCGCGTGCGAGTCCTTCGACATCTCGATGAGGAGGAACTTGAGCGCCACGTGGCGTCCGAGGCGAACGTCTTCCGCCTCGTAAGCCGAGCGCTTCGGCCTAGAATGGCGGCCATGACCGACGAGGTGAAGCCGCTGACCGACGAGATGCTCGCCGACTTCGAGAAGCACGCCGACGAGATCGTCCGCGAGATGGCCGAGAACCCTCACACCGTCGCGGGATCCGAGACGGAGCTGAAGTCGAGCCTCGCCCTGATGGTCAAGCGCCTGGTCGCCGAGGTCCGGCGCCAGCGCCATCAAGGGGTTACGGCTCACAGCCGCGAGTGATTCCGGTCACATCGCCGCGCCTCCCCGGCATCCCTTTCCAAGCGTAAACTGTTTACGCCATGTCCTCGAAGATCAAGGTTCTGCACCTGGAGGATGCACCACTCGATGCGGAACTCCTCGACCTGTCGCTGCGTCGAACCGGAATCGACTGGGACATTCTCAGGGTAGATACACGCGACGATTTCGTGGCCGCTCTGGACCGGGGCGGTTTCGACGTCATCGTGTCCGACTTTCGCCTTCCGGCGTATGACGGCTTGCAGGCCCTGCAGGAAGCGAGCACGCGACGGCCGGAGGTGCCCTTCGTCTTCTTCACCGGCAACCTAGGAGAGGCGCGCGCGATCCAGGCGCTCAAATCCGGGGCCACCGATTACGTGCTCAAGGACGGGGCGGTTGAACGACTCGCCCCCGCCATCCAGCGGGCGGTGCGCGAGGCGGCCGAGCGCCGGGCGCGGGCGCAGGCCGAGGATGCGCTGAAGCAGAGCGAGGAGGGGTTCCGCCAGCTCTTCAACTGCAACCCACACCCCACGTGGGTGTTCGATGTAGAGACGCTTCGCTTCGTCGAAGTGAACGATGCGGCCATCGAGCACTACGGCTACTCCCGCGAAGAGTTCCGGGGCATGCGCATAACGGACCTTCATCCATCGGAGGAAGTGCCTCTCGTCGAGGAAGCCGTGGCGACCCCCAAGGACGGCATACGTCGTTTCGGTACGTGGGTCCACCGGACCAAGGACGGGCGGTTGATCAACGTCGACGTCGCGGCGCACGATCTCGAGTTCCGCGGCCGCCGCGGCCGCCTGGTGGTGGCCCACGACATCACCCAGCAGCAGGAGCTGCAGGTGCAGCTGCAGCAATCGCAGAAGATGGATGCCATCGGCCGGCTGGCGGGAGGAGTCGCTCACGACTTCAACAACCTCCTGGGGGTGATCATCGGCTACGGCGAGCGGCTCCTCCGGCGCCTGCCGTCCCCGGACCGGCGCGAGATCAACGAGGTCCTGAAAGCCGCCGAGCATGCCGCGTCCCTCACACGTCAACTGCTCGCCTTCAGCCGCCGGCAGGTGCTGAAACCGCGGGTCCTCGACCTCAACGCCGTCGTCGGGGAGATGGACGGAATGCTCCGGCGCATCATCGGCGAAGACATAGATCTCGTCACCGTGTTGCAAGACGGCTTGGGCCAGGTCAAGGCGGACCCGGGCCAGATCCAGCAAGTCGTCATGAACCTGGCGGTCAATGCCCGGGACGCCATGCCCAAGGGAGGCCGGCTCACGATCGAGACCGGCAATGCGGAGCTGGACGAGTCGTACACCTCCGCTCACCTTGCCGTCCGTTCCGGCCACTACGTCATGCTGGCGGTGACGGACAGCGGGATGGGAATGGACGCGGCGACGCAAGCCCGCATCTTCGAGCCGTTCTTCACCACGAAAGAGGCGGGGAAGGGAACTGGGCTGGGGCTCTCCACGGTGTTCGGTATCGTCAAGCAGAGCGAGGGAAACGTCTGGGTCTACAGCGAGCCCCAGCGCGGAACGACGTTCAAGATCTACCTGCCCCGAGTCGACGAGGTCGTCGAAGAGCAGCCGGCGCAGGAGGCCGAGACGGCGGCCGGCGGAAGCGAGACGATCCTGCTCGTCGAGGACTCCGATAGTCTCCGCGAGCTGGGGCGGGAGATCCTCGAAGAGCACGGCTACAAGGTCATCGAGGCGTCATCGGGGGCGGCGGCCCTCGAAGCGTTAGCACGCCATACCGGGTCGCTCGACCTCATCCTGACGGACCTCGTGATGTCCGGGATGAGTGGCCGCGAGCTGGCGGACCAGGTCACCCGGCTGCGTCCCGGCACGAAGGTGATATTCATGTCGGGCTACACGGACGATGCTCTCGGGCATCATGGGGTCCTCGAGACCGGGACGGCGTTCGTCGAAAAGCCCTTTACGATAGACGGGCTCCTGCGAAAAGTCCGCGATGTGCTGGACTCGGGCCGGATCCCCAGCTAATCTAGGCGTTTGCGTGGGGACCGCACGATGGCTCCGAGCCGTACCCTGATCCGCCTGGGGACGATCGTCTTCGCCTTCACCTGGCTGAGCTGCGGGGGACCGACCGTGCCCGTGACGCCGACGCCCACCCCCGTGCCCATTCCCTCCGTCGCGCCGACGCCGGTCGTGAGCGCGCAGTGCGGCAACCTCGCGCCCGGCCCCGTGGTGCGCTACGCGATCGCGCCGCGCGCGGCCCGCGTCGACGG
>QHVJ01000473.1 GCA_003222275.1 Acidobacteriota bacterium
GCAAGAAGGCGCTCCAGAACGAGCAGCCCCCCTCGCCGCGGTGCCCTCGAACGTCGTGTTGACGATCAAGGATTAATAATCAGCTGGTCCGACGGCGGCCGAGGCCTAAGAAACGACCATGAAGTTCAACCGACCGAAATAAGCCCAAAGGTCGCTGGTTCAGCGTCGGCTGCTCCATGCGTCCGTGCTCCGAGCCGTCGCACAGGCCCCTCGTCTGGGCATCGACCTCGAGTGTGTAGGTTCCCGGAGAAAACGTCACCGGCACCGAGACATCCGCCGGCGTTCCCACGACGCCCGACGCCAGCTTTCAAGACTGCCCGCAACGTTGTCATGGCGATGGTGACCCCTCTCGGAAGGCGCGGAGCGTCGCCCACGTGTGCCGCGCGAGCATCAGATCTTCGTTGGTCGGGATGACCCGGACGGTGCATGCGCGGTTCGGCGCGCTGATGGTCGTGGCGTTGCCCGCGTTCTGCCGCGAGTCGAGCTGGACGCCCAGGTGCTCGAGCCCCTGACAGATCTCCCAGCGGATCGGCGCCGCCCGCTCTCCGATCCCGCCCGTGAAGACGAGCATGTCGACGCCGCCGAGGACGGCGGCCAGCGCGCCGATGTGCTTGCGAACGGAATAGCAGAAGGCGGCGATGGCGTCGGCCGCCCTCGGATCCGTCGCGCGCCGCGCAAGCAACGTCTTCATGTCCGAAGTGATGCCGGAGATGCCGAGGAGGCCCGATTCCGTGCCGACGAGCCGCTCGAGCCGCCGCGCGTCGTAGCCCTTTTCGCGCATGAGATAGAGCAGCACGCCCGGGTCGAGGTCGCCGGTGCGCGTCCCCATGACGACCCCCCCGAGGGGCGTGAGGCCCATGGTCGTGTCCACCGGATGCCCCTCCTGGAGGGCGACCAGGCTCGCGCCGTTGCCGAGATGCGCGATGATCGTCCGCCCGGTGCCGGCGGCGCCGAGCACCCCCACGATGTACTCATAGGAGAGCCCGTGAAACCCATATCGGCGCAGCTCGGCGCTCTCGCGCGCGCGCGGAAGCGGGAGGCGTTGCGCCAGCGGGGGCATGCTCCGATGAAACGCGGTGTCGAAGCACGCGACCTGCGGCAGATCGGGGAAGTGGTCCGCCACCGCGTCGATGACCGCGAGCTCGCTGGGCAGGTGCAGCGGGGCGAGCGGGACCAGCCGGCGCAGGGCGGCGAGCAGGGCCGCGTCGATCCGTTGCGGCGCCGTGTGGTCGGGCCCGCCGTGGACGAGCCGGTGCCCGACCGCGGCCGGGGTCGACACACCGTGCTTGTCGAGCGCGTCGAACACCTGGCGCACCGCATCGCGGTGGTCGCGGGACTCGAGGGATGCGTCCGTCAGGATGTCGCGCTCCGGACCCCGCAACCAGAAGCGACCGTCCGGGAGCCCGAGTCGCTCGACCGCGCCGTTCGCCAGCCGCACCTCCGCGTCGCCGCTCATCCGATAGAGGGCAAACTTCAGCGATGACGAGCCACCGTTGAGACAGAGGATGTCGCCCGTCGTCGTCCCCGTCCGCTTCACGCTTCGGTCCACGTCCAGTCGCGCACCTCGGGCATGTCTTCCAGATGCTCGCGGATGTAGGTCTCGTGTCGGGCCAGCATCGCCGTGCACCGGTCGATCAGGGCCGCCGCGCGGTCCGCCATCCGGGGCGCCCGTCGGAGAGCCTCGATGCACAGGTGATACCGGCTGATCCCATTCTTGACGACCATGTCGAACGGCGTGGTCGTGGTGCCCTCCTCGTTGAACCCGCGGACGTGGAAGCGCTCCGTATCGGGTCGCCCGTGCACGATCTCGTGAATCGCGCGCTGATAGCCGTGGAACGCGAAGACGACATCGGTATGCCGCCCGAACAGCTCGACGAAGCTCGTCTGATCCATGCCGTGCGGGTGGGCGTCCGGCGTGAACAGCGTCATGAGGTCGACGACGTTCACGACGCGCACCTTCATCTCCGGGGCGCGCCGCCGCAGCCACCACGCCGCCGCCACCACCTCCATGGTGGGGATGTCGCCGGCGGCGGCCAGGACCACGTCGGGCTCGGCGCCGTCGTCGTTGCTCGCCCAGCGCCAGATCGACGCCCCGCGGGCGCAGTGCTCCCGCGCCGCGTCCATGTCGAGCCACTGGGGCTGCGGCTGCTTGTCGATGACGATGAGGTTCACGTAGTTCCGGCTCCGGAAGCAATGATCCGCGACGGACAGCAGGCAGTTGGCGTCCGGTGGCAGATAGATACGTGACACGGTGCCCTTCTTCGAGAGGACCACGTCGATGAGGCCAGGCCCCTGGTGGCTGAAGCCGTTGTGGTCGTTGCGCCAGGTCGTCGAGGTGAGCAGGATGTTGAGTGACGCGATCGGGTCCCGCCACGCCAGCTTGATGCCCTCCTGGAGCCATTTGGCGTGCTGGACGGTCATCGACGCCGAGACCATGGCAAACGCTTCGTACGTCGCGAAGAGCCCGTGCCGGCCGGTCAATAGATAGCCTTCGAGCCAGCCCTGGCAGTTGTGCTCGCTGAGGATCTCCATCACGCGACCGTCGGGCGACACGTGGTCGTCGGTGGCCAGGACGGCGTCCATCGAGCAGCGCTTCTCGACGGCAAAGACGTCCCCGAGGCGGTTCGAGTTCGTCTCGTCGGGGCAGAAGAGGCGGAAATTCCGCCGCCGAGCGTTTCGCGTGAAGATGTCACGCATCATTTTGCCGAGCTGGCGCGTGGATTCGTGACGCGCCACGCCGGGACGCGTGACGGCAATCGAGTATTCGGTGAAATCGGGGAGGTCGAGGCCGACGAGCAGCTTGCCGCCGTTGGCGTGGGGATTGGCACCCATCCGGCGGTCGCCTTTCGGCACGAGCGCGGCGATGGCCGGAACGAGACGGCCTTCGTTGTCGAAGAGCTCCTCGGGACGGTAGCTCTTCATCCACGCCTCCAGGAGTCGCAGGTGCTCGGCGTTCTCCCTGACGTTCGGCAGCGGGACCTGGTGCGCCCGGAACGTGCCCTCGACCGGTTGGCCGTCCACGATCTTCGGGCCCGTCCAGCCCTTCGGCGTGCGGAGCACGATCGCCGGCCAGCGCGGCCGCCGCGCGGGACGGCCGTCGCGCCGCGCCTCCTGCTGAATCGCGCGGGTCTCGGCGTAGCATGTCTCGAGCGTCGCCGCGAAGCGCGCGTGCATGTCCATCGGCTCGTGG
The DNA here is from genome assembly GCA_003222275.1 of Acidobacteriota bacterium. Lineage (GTDB taxonomy): Bacteria > Acidobacteriota > Vicinamibacteria > Fen-336 > Fen-336 > AA32. The sequence goes on from QHVJ01000473.1 coordinate 3,191, forward strand.
CCTTCGACGAAACGCGGCTCGTAACCGTGCCCTCTGAGCAGGCTCGCGACCTCGTCGTCGCTGCTCCGGCCGAGCACCGTGGGGCCGGCGATCTTGTAGCCGTTGAGGTGCAGGATGGGCAGGACCGCGCCGTCCCGCGCCGGATTCAGGAAATGGATCCCCTTCCAGGACCCCTCGAGCGGCCCCGTCTCCGCCTCGCCGTCGCCGATCACGGCGGCGACGAGCAGATCCGGGTTGTCGAACGCTGCCCCGAATGCGTGGACGAGCACGTAGCCCAGCTCGCCGCCTTCGTGGATCGAGCCCGGCGTCGGCACGCTCACGTGGCTCGGCACGCCCCCCGGCGTCGAGAACTGCCGAAAGAGTCGCCGCAGGCCTTCGGCGTCTTGCGTGACGCTCGGGTAGATCTCCGAATACGTCCCTTCCAGGTACACGTTGGCCAGGATCGCGGGCCCGCCGTGGCCGGGGCCGGCGAGGTAGATCACATCGGCGTCGGTCTCTCTGATCAGCCGATTCAGGTGGAGGTAGATGAAGCTGAGCCCGGGCGACGTGCCCCAGTGCCCGAGCAGGCGCGGCTTGATGTGCTCGGCCCTGAGCGGCTCGCGCAGGAGCGGATTGTCTTGAAGGTAGATCTGGCCGACCGTCAGGTAGTTCGCGGCGCGCCAGTAGGCGTCGAGGTTTTGGAAGTCCATCATGCCCCCGTCGTGGTGTGAAGTATCTTCGGCGACGCCGCGGCGAGGAACGCGGGTAGGTCGTACGCGAGAAGGTCGCCGACGCGGTCGACCGTCAGGTCGGCCGGCGAAAAGGTGGCCAGCGCCTTCGGATCGTGTGCGTAGTGGCCCTGCCGCGGGAAGACCGTCGTCACCCGCCGTTCCCACACTTGCTTCACGGCGGTGAGGATGCGCAGTTTGTCGTCGACCAGGACATAGTGC
>QHVJ01000465.1 GCA_003222275.1 Acidobacteriota bacterium
AGCGGCTGACCTTCCCCCTCTTCGTGAAGTCGTTGACCCTGGACGCGTCCATCGGGATCTCGCAGGCCTCGGTGGTCGAGGACGACGAGAAGCTCGGGGAGCGGGTGAGGTTCATCCACGACAGCATCGGCACCGACGCCCTCGTGGAGCACTACATCGACGGGCGGGAGCTGTACGTCGGCATCCTCGGCAACCAGCAGCTCGAGGTGCTGCCGATCTGGGAGCTGTCGTTCACCAAGATGCCGGAGGAGAAACGGCGCATCGCGACCGAGAGGCTGAAGTGGAGCCTCACCTACCAGAAGAAGCACGGCATCGTGAGCGGGGAAGCCAGGGACGTCCCCGAGGAGATCGAAGCCCGCATCCGCGACATCTGCAAGCGGACCTACCGGAACCTGATGCTGAGCGGCTGCGCGCGCATCGACCTGCGGCTCACCGAAGCCGGCCAGGCCTACGTCATCGAGGCCAACCCCAACCCCCAGCTCTCCGAGGACGAGGACTTCGCCCAGGCGGCCAAGAAGGCGGGCATCGACTACGAGACGCTCCTCCAGCGCATCGTGAACCTCGGCCTGCGCTGGGAGCCGACCCGGCTCGGGTAGCGGTGCGGATCTCGCGCGCCCTGGCGGCGATCGGCGTTGTACTCCTGATGGCCTGCGGGGGCGGCGGCGGCGCGTCGCCGGTCAACGGTCCTACCGACCCGACCTGCTCCGCGGTCGTGACGCCGGTCCCCAACGAAGGCTGGTCGCACGTGCCCGAAGGCAGCGTGGTCAGTTACCGTGCCAACCCGCCGGCCTCGGGGCCGCACTACCCGGTGTGGGCGCGCTACCAGGAGCACGCGGTCACGGTCGCCCGGCCGTACTGGGTCCACAACCTCGAGCACGGAGCGATCGTCTTCCTGTACCGGCCGGACGCGCCGGCGGCGGTGGTGTCGGCGCTGCGCGATGCCTACCAGTCGCTCCCGAACGACCCGGCGTGCGGCCACCGCCGCGCGCTCCTGACGCCGGATCCGTCCCTGCCTCGGGCGACGGCGGTGGTGGCGGCCGACTTCGTCGTCGCCGCCGACTGCGTGAACGCCGCTGCCATCCGCGATTTCGCGACCGGCCGCCGGGGCCTCGGGCCCGAGCAGGTCTGCGCAGACGGGACGCGGCCCTGAAGCCTCAGCGCCCAATGGCGGCGCCGTCGGGCGCGCGGCGGTCGGTGCCGCCCTCGAGCAGGTTCTCGCGCGTGTTGTAGAGGATGGCCTCGGCGACGCCCTGGGCCTCGACTTCCCTCAGCTCGTGGCCCTTCGCCCTCAGCAGCTCCATCGTGTCCGGGGACAGGCCGAAGCGCTCGTGCTGGATCCGGTCGGGAAGCCACTGGTGGTGGAACCGCGGGGCGTCGATGGCCTGCTGCACGTTCATCCCGAAGTCCACGACGTTCAGGACGGTGAGAAGCACCGTGTTGATGATCGTGCGTGCCCCCAGGCAGCCGACCACGAGGAACACCTGGCCCTCGCGGGCCAGGATCGTCGGCGTCATGCTGGAGAGCATGCGCTTGCCGGGCGCGGCCAGGTTGGGGTCGGTGCCGATGAGGCCCTTGTCGTCGGTGAGGCCGGGCCCGGCGTTGAAGTCGCCCATCTCGTTGTTGAGGAGAAAGCCCCCGCCGGGCACCACGATCTTCGAGCCGTAGCTGTCCTCCAGCGTGTAGGTGAGCGACACCGCGCCCCGCGCGTCGTCCACCACCGAGAGGTGCGTCGTCTGGCTCCCCTCCGCCGGCCACGTGAAGCTGGACGGGGAGGACACCGAGGCGCGGTCGGGCCGGATCGTGCGCCGCAGCTCCTGCGCGTACTCCTTGGACACCAGGCGCTCCACCGTGGCGGCGAGGCCCGGGTTGAAGGCGGGGTCGCCGAGGTAGCGGGCGCGGTCGGCGAACGCGCGGCGCATGGTCTCGGCGACGAGGTGCACGGTGGCGGCGCCTCCGAACCCCGTCTGCTTGAGGTCGTATCCCTCGAGCACGTTCAGCATCTCGATGAGGGCGGTGCCGCCGCTGCTGGGGGCCGGCATGCTGAACACGTCGTACCCGCGGTAGGTGCCGCGCAGGGGTTCCCGGCGTATCGCCCGGTAGGCGGCCAGGTCCGCGCGGGTGATGAGGCCGCCGCCGGCCTTCATCTCCTTCTCGATGAGCGCCGCCGTCTCGCCCTCGTAGAAGCCCGCGGGTCCCCGGTCGGCGATGCGCTCGAGCGTCCGCGCCAGCTCGGGCTGTTTGAGCACGTCGCCCATCTCGTAGGCCACGCCGCTGCGGCTGAACTGCGCGACCGAGGCCGGATACTTCTTCATCTCCGGCAGGACTTCCTTCAGCGAGCGGGCCAGGCCGTCGGTGACCATGATGCCGTCGCGGGCGAGCGTGACCGCCGGCGCCACCAGCCGGCGCCAGGGCAGCTTTCCGTGCGCCTTCCAGGCCATGTGCAGGCCGGCCACCGTCCCGGGCACGCCGACCGAGAGGTGGCTGTTGTGGTGCCGGTCCTCGTCGTACAACCCGTCCTTCAGGAACATCGTCGGGCTGGATCCCGCGGGCGCCGTCTCGCGGAAGTCGTAGGCCACCGGCGTCCCGGTGGGGGGGCGATAGATGAGGAAGCCGCCGCCGCCGATGTTGCCGGCGGAGGGATGGGTCACGGCGAGCGCGAACGCGGTGGCGACCGCGGCGTCCACCGCGTTTCCCCCGTCCCACAGGACCTCGACGCCCACCTGGGAGGCCACGAAGTTCTGGGAGGCCACCATCCCGTTGCGCGCCCGCGCCGGGACGGAGGTGGCGGTGGCGGAGCCGGCCGTCGCGAGAACGCCCACGGCCGCGAGCAATCGCAGTCTCATGTTTTCCCCTCGAGCGTGTGAAGGGGATACTAATCCAGTGCTGATCCCGTTTCTTCTCGCCGCCGCCGCCGCCGCCGCTGCGCCGCCTGCGGCGATGCGGCTCGACTACTTCCACACCGGCGACGCGCGGGAGGAGCGCTTCGCCCTCGACGCCGTCGTGCGCGAGGGGCCCTGGCCCGGTCCGCCGGACCGGCGCCTCGACGACACCGGCCTCGGCCGATATCAGTTCGAGGTGCGGGACGCCAAGAGCGGCGAGCCCCTGTACTCGCGCGGCTTCGCGAGCATCTACGGAGAGTGGGAGACGACCCCCGAGGCCAGGGATCGCGCGCGCGGCTTTCAAGAGTCGGTGCGCTTCCCGGAGCCGGAGGCGCTGGTGACGGTCACGATCAAGAAGCGCGATGCGCGCGGCGTCTTCCAGCCTGCGTGGTCGGTGACGGTGGACCCGGCCGGCCCCGCCGTGGATCGGCGCCCTCCGCCGGCGATCAAGGTGTGGGCCGTCATGAAGAACGGCGAACCCGCGGACAAGGTCGACCTGCTGCTACTCGGCGACGGCTACACCGTGGCCGAGATGGACAAGTGGCACCGCGACGCGAAGCGCCTGGCCGACACTCTCTTCGCGGTGTCCCCGTTCCGGGAGCACCGCGCCCGGTTCAACGTGTGGGCGGCCGACACTCCCTCGGAGGAGAGCGGCGTGTCGCGCCCCTCCGACGGCGTGTACCGGCGCACCGCCCTCGGCACCACCTACGACGCGTTCGGCTCCGAGCGCTAC
>QHVJ01000466.1 GCA_003222275.1 Acidobacteriota bacterium
CCCTTGCCGATCTTCGCCTTCTCCTTAGCGAGGTCGAGGGCGACCGCGAACCCACCGAGCCGGTCGACGAGCCCGTTGCGCTGCGCTTCCGCGCCCGTCCACACCCGGCCCTGCGCGAGGGCGTCGATGTCCTCGTAGCTCCGGTGCCGGCCCTGGGCGACCTTGGTGACGAAGTCCCGGTAGAACGATTCCATCAGCTCACGCATGCGGACCCGTTCATCATCGCTCCAGGGACGGTAGGTCGAGAAGAGGTCCGCGCGGCGGCCCCGAAGGAGGATCTCCTTGCTGATCCCGATCTTGTCGTACAGGCCGTGCAGGCTGAACTTGCCCCCGAACACGCCGATCGATCCGGTGATCGTCCCGGGCTCCGCGACGATCGCGTCGCTGCCCATCCCGACGTAGTAGCCCCCCGAAGCGGCCACGTCGCCCATCGATACCACGACCGGCTTCTTCTGGCGGGCCAGCCCCACCTCGCGCCAGATCACCTCCGAGGCGGTGCCCGATCCTCCGGGGCTGTCCACGCGCAGGATGACGGCACGGATCGCGCCGTCCTCTCGGGCATCCTTCAGCGCCTCGGCCACGGTGTCGGAGCCGGCGAACCCGCCCCCCAGCGGGCTGCCCTGGCTGCGGCCCGGAATGATGTCGCCCACCACGTACACGAGCGCGATCTTCGGACGGCTGTCGAGGCCGAATCCGCGGCTGCCTTTCACGTATCGGCCCGGCGTCAGCCGGCTCGCGCCCTTGAGACGGGTGTCGAGCTGGTCCTGGTAGACCAGCTCGTCCACGAGCCCGGCCCGTAGCGCCGAGGACCCATCGTAGGGGCCGGCATCGATGGCGGCCCGGATGTCCTCGGGCGTCCGGCGGCGGCCTTGCGCGATCGCGGACACGAACTGCCCGTAGAGGCTGTCGAGCAGCGCGTCCATCTGCTCGCGGTGCGGCTCGGTGAATCCGGTCTCCGTGAATTGGTTGGGGGCATTCTTGTACTTCCCCACGCCTTCGAACTGCGCCTGGATGCCGACCTTGTCGAGCGTCCCCTTGAAGAAGGAGACCTCGGAGCGCAGTCCGGTCAGCTCGATCAGCGCGCTCGGGATCGCGTAGATCTTGTCGCAGCCGCTCGCGAGGTAGTACTCCTTGTTTCCGCAGAACTCGAGATGAGCGTAAGCCGGTTTGCCGGACCGGCGGAAGCGCCCGACGGCGTCACGCAGCTCTTGCACGGTGGCCCAGCCGGAGTCGGGCAGGATGCTCACGCGCAGCACCGCCGCCGAGACCCGCGGGTCGTCGGCCGCCCGCTCCAGGCTCTCCACGAGCGTGCGCAGCGACGGGGGCTGTCGCTCGAAGATCGTGCCCAGGTCCGAGGACGGCGGCTCCTCGGAGATCTCGCCCTGGAGGTCGAGGTACAGGTAGTTGTTGGCGCTCCAGCCCGCGCCCCGGCCGCGCAGCGCGAGGGCGAGACCGCCCACGGCGGCCGCGCCCACCGCGACCGCCGCCACCCCCGCCACCAGGATCCATGCCGTCCGTCGTTTCATGAGGTCAGCCTCGCGCGGGAGAGCCGCCCGCGAGGTAATCGGCCCTCCGGCGGGCCTCCGCGGCGTAAACGCTGCCGGGGAATTCCTCGACGATGCGGCGGTACGCCGCCCCGGCTTCCACCGGACGCCTGGCCGCCTCGAGCGTGGAGGCCAGCTCCAGCAGCACGTGGTCGCGCGGGAGGACGAACGAGGAGTCGTCGATCAGGTGCCGGTAGTCCTCGATGGCCTTGTCCAGCAGGCCGCGGCGTCGGTGGAGATCGGCGAGGGCCAGACGCGCCAATGACGCCTCGAGGGCACCCCGGTCACGTTGAGCGGCGATCTCGCTCAGCGACTTCTCGGCGGGGTCGTACTCGCCCAGGTCCATGCGAGCGAGCGCAGCGTAGTAGCGTGCGCGCCGGCCCGTGTCGAAGGACCCGTACTTCCGTGCGACCTCGTCGAACTGCGCGGCGGCCTTGCGGTTCTTCTCGGCGGCCGACGCGAAGACCGGTCCGGGAGGCGGCTCGAACCCCTCGGGCAGCTCCGTCGACACCGGGGCGTGGAACGTGTCGAGGGCGGTGGCGAACGCGCGCTCGGCCTCGCTGCGCCGATGGCCCAGATAGGTGGTCACGCCGAAGGCCGCGAGGGCGACGACGGCGACGACCGCCGCGGTGACCTTCACCTCCGACCCGTGAGCGGTCGTCCAGCGGGACGCCTGCTGGAAGCCGCTCACCAGCTCATCCTGCTTGATCTGCTTCTTGAGCTCCCGTTTCATACCTGATCGGCGTCCTCGCTCCGCGGTTGGTGCGCCCGGCCCGACTCGAACGGGCGGCCTGCGGTTTAGGAAACCGCTGCTCTATCCTGCTGAGCTACGGGCGCAAGACAAGGCGTGCCGGACTCGCGTCGGGCACCGGTGAGGTTATCACATCCCGTGCTGGCCGCCGCCGCGCGCGCTCAGTACCGGAGGAGGCTGAAGACGTTGCCTTGCAGCTTGTCGCGGCCCTTCAGGAATGTCAGCTCCACGAGGAAGGCGTAGCCGGCCAGCTCGGCGCCGAGCTGGCCGACGAGCTGGCCGGTGGCGGCGGCGGTGCCGCCGGTGGCGAGCACGTCGTCCACCACCAGCGTGCGCTCTCCCCTTTGCAACGCGTCCTCGTGGATCTCCAGGCAGTCGGTGCCGTACTCCAGGTCGTAGGTGTGGGCGATCTTTCCCCCTGGCAGCTTGCCCTTCTTGCGGACGGGGACGAAGCCGGCGCCGAGGCGGTCCGCGAGCACGGCACCGAAGATGAAGCCCCGGCTCTCGATGGCGACGACCTTGTCGGGCCGCGCGCGCTGGCACAGGTCGGTGAAGAGGTCCATTGCCTCGCGGAACAGCCGGGCGTCCTTGAGCAACGTCGTGATGTCCTTGAAGACGATCCCTTGCTTCGGGAAGTCCGGGACGTCACGAATCGCGCTCTTCAGCGCGGCGACGCGCATATCGAGCTGCATTTCGGGGGAATCTCCTTAGCGGATGTGGAAGCCGGCATCGCCGCGGGGAGCCGAGTCGACGCGCTCGACAGTGGAGACGGTCGCAAAGGCCGGTCCCTGGCGCAGGCGGTCTTCGAAACGTCCGAGGGCTTCGTCCGGTCCCTCCGCGACGACCTCTACCCGCCCGTCGGGAAGGTTGCGCGCGAAGCCCGCGATCCCCAGCGCCTCCGCCTCCTGCAGCACGAAATAGCGATAGCCGACTCCCTGGACACGGCCTTTCACGAAGTACCGGTACGCTGACATGAAGGTCCAGCCTAACTCGTTCAAGGGGCTCCGGCAACGGCGCTTCGCCGGGAGGCTTTCCCGTGCTACCCTCGCCCGGCGTTTCCCTTCGGCCCCCGGGAGGGGTCGGCCATGGCCGGAACCCTCTGGTTCTACGTCAAGGACGACAAGCGGCTCGGTCCCGTGGACTTCGAGCAGCTCGTGGGCTTGCTTCTGGGCGGGCAGCTCCCCCAAGGCGCCCTGGTTTGGCATCAGGGCTTGCGCGAGTGGAGTCCCGCCGACCGCATCCCCGAGATCGCGGAGCAGCTTCCGCCGCCCCTGCCACCGGGCAAGTCCCCGC
>QHVJ01000135.1 GCA_003222275.1 Acidobacteriota bacterium
GACGGCCTGATGATCACCAACCATCACGTGGGCTTCGGCTGCATCCAGAACATCTCCACCCAGGACCATGACTACGTGGCGGAGGGGTTCATCGCTCCCTCCCGCGACCGGGAGCCGGCGTGCCCGGGCTACGAGGTCAACGTCCTCATGGCCTTCGAGGACGTCACGTCGAAGGTGCTGGGAGCCGTCAGGCCGTCCATGTCGGACAAGGAAGCGGGGGAGGCGCGCAAGGCGGCCACCGCGCGCATCGAGAAGGAATGCGCCGACCGCACCGGCCAGCGTTGCGAGGTGATCCCGCTGTACCAGGGCGGCGAGTATCAGCTCTACACGTACAAGAAATACACGGACGTGCGGCTCGTCTTCGCGCCCGAGCAACAGACGGCGTTCTTCGGCGGCGACCCCGACAACTTCACGTTCCCCCGCCACGACCTCGACATCTGCATCATGCGCGCGTACGAGAACGGCCAGCCGGCCCGGCCCGCCGCGTACCTGCCGTGGGCGCGCACGGGTGCGGAGGACGGCGACCTGGTGTTCGTCTCCGGCAATCCCGGCTCCACCTCACGCCTGGAGACGTACTCCCAGCTGGAGTCGGGGCGGGACGTCCTCCAGCCCCGGATCCTGAGCTCCCTCAAGCGGCGGCGGGCGACGTTGAAGGCCTACGCCGCGAAATCACCCGAGAACGAGCGGCGCGCGAAGGAGGCGATCTTCGGCTACGAGAACAGCATCAAGGCGCGGCAGGGCATGCTGGAGGCGCTGCAGGACCCCAAGGCCATGGCCGCCAAGGCGGAGGCGGAGAAGGACCTGCGCGCGCGCTTCGCCGGCGACCGCGAGCTGGCCGCGGGCGCGGACCCGTGGGACACCATCGCCGCGGCGCAGAAGAAGTACGACCAGCACCTGGCCGAGCAGCGCCTGGTCGGGTTCGGGGGCTCGGAGCTGCTGCACCACGCCGGCAACATCGTGCGCTACGTGGCCGAGAAGCAGAAGCCGAACGACGTGCGCCTGGAGGAGTTCCGGGAGTCGAACCTCGCGTCGCTGGAGAACGACCTCTATTCACCGGCACCGATCTACGACGACCTCGAGGAAGTCATGCTCGCCGATCGGCTGAAGGAAGCGGCCGCAGACCTGGGCCCGGACCATCCCTTCGTCAAGACGGTCCTGGGCGGCCGGGCCCCGGAGGAGGTGGCCCACGAGGCAGTGGCGGGCACGAAGCTGAAGGATGTCGCGGCCCGGAAGGCGCTGGTGGCGGGAGGACGCTCGGCGGTCGCCGCCTCGAAAGATTCCATGATCGTGCTCGCGCGGAAGATCGATCCCCTCGCCCGCCAGGCGCGCACGTTCAAGGAGGACGAGGTGGACGCGGTCCAGAAGAGGGCCGGGGAGCGCATCGCCCAGGCCCGGTGGAAAGCCTTCGGCCGCACCCTCTCTCCCGACGCCACCTTCACCCTGCGCCTGGCCTTCGGGGTGGTGAAACCCTTCCCGGCCGGGGGCACGATCGTCCCCGCCCGCACGACCATCCATGGCCTCTACGACCGCTCGGCCGCCTTCCGCAACCGTCCGCCCTGGAACCTGATGCCGCGTTGGGTCGAGCACGAGAAGGACCTCGAGCTGGAGACGCCCCTGGACTTCGTCTGCACCGCGGACATCATCGGCGGCAACTCGGGCAGCCCCGTCGTCAACAAGGACGGCGAGTTCGTGGGCATCATCTTCGACGGCAACATCGAGAGCCTGGCCCTCGACTACTACTACACCGACGAGGTCGCCCGGGCCGTATCCGTGGACGCCCGGGCCATCGTGGAGGCGTTGAGGAAGGTCTACGGGACCACCGCCCTCGTGGACGAGCTGGCCCCGAAGTAGCCCGCCGTGCCCGCGGCCGCGCCCGCTTGACCCCGGCCGGCTCGCGGCGCACCATCCTGCCGCGGGCGGGGGATGAGCAAAGCCAACGAGATCCTGCGGTCCTACGTGCGCCTGGTGGCGCGGCTCAGCGGAGCGGCGTCGGTGTCACTCTACGTTCCCCCGGCGGCAGGAGAGCAGGGCATCCTGATCCACGAGGGCCGGCTCGGTCCGCTTCCCGAGCTGGCCGATCCGGAGGCGGCGGCGGAGTCGGATCGGCGGCTCGGCGCCGATCTGCCGGGGGAGGACGACGCCAAGGGCCGCCTCGCCGGCGGTAGCGCCGAGGGCCTGCTCTACCGGATCCCGCTGCGCTGGCTGATGCCGCGGGTGGAGGAAGAGGCGGCCGGCCCCCAGCGGCGAAAGGCCGATCGTGCCCCCTCCCCGGAGCTGGCGACCTTGATCGGCCTGCGGTTCGACCGCGATGCCGCGGGAGGAGGACGCGACCTTCTGTGGTTTGCCACCACCGCCGACGCGCTCAGCGACGAGGGCTGGTGGAAGGGGTTCCTCGGTCTCGCCGCCGGCTTCGCGGCGCACGCGCGGACCGTCGCCCGCACCGCTTTCGATCAGGTCACGGAGCTGCCCGAGCGGGCCAGCTTCCAGGCCGAGCTCGAAGCGGCGCTCGCCTACGTCCAGGAGAGCGCGCGGCCCGCGGTCCTCCTGCTGCTCAGCCCGGACGACTTCGGCTGGGTCAACGAGCGGCTCGACCGCCGTTCCGGAGACGAGGTCCTGCGCGAGATTGCCACCGGCCTGCGTGACGGCCTTCGCAGCCAGGACCACGTCGCGCGCTACGGGGGCGCGATCTTCACCGTCATCCTCCTCGACACGACCGCCGAGGACGGGCGGATGGTGGCGGAAAACCTGCTGCGCCGCCTCGGCGAACATCGGTACCACGAAGGCAGCCTGCGCTTGGAGTTCAGCGTGGGGGTGGCGCCGGCCGATCCGGCCGACCCGGTGGACGCGCACGAGCTGATCCGTCGCGCGGACCAGGCGCTCGGCGCCGCGAAGAGGGGCAACGCCGGCAGCGTGCGCGTCTGGGAGAAAGGCTCCGATGTGGCGCGCGCGGGCAGCCTCGACCGGCTCCAAGGCATCTTCACCGGCGACAAGTCGAAGGACTACCGCAACATGAGGCTTCTGCTGGACTCGGTGACGGTCGTGGCCGCCTCGACCGAGCCCGGCGAGCTGGCGCGCAGCTTCACCGAGCGGCTGTTCGAGACGCTCCATGCCCGCCGCGTGGGAGTGCTCGAGCGCTCACCCGGCGGCGGCTTCGAGCTGCTGGGCGGCCTCGAGCGCGCGGATGGAGCGGCGCATCCGTTCCGCCTCACGGCCCGCGACCTGGCCCTGGCGGAGCGGGCGTGCCAGGAAGGCAACTTCGTCGCGGAGGCCGGGGGTGAGCCCGGCGAGACGTCGCTCTGCGCGCTCCCTCTCTTCCTGCCGGACCGCTGCCTCGGCAGCATCGTGCTCGAGGTGCCGATGGAGAGCGTGTCCTTCGAGGGATCGGACCGGAGGTTCCTCGACGCCCTCGCCTCCGAGATGGCGGTGGCGCTGGACAGGGTGCGACTCATCGAACGCGAGCGCGAGCGGCAACGGGAGGAGAAGGCGCGCCTGGAGGCCGAGGTCACGGACCTGCGCCGCGTGGTCCACGGCTCCCGGCTCGCCTATCGCTCCCCGGTCATGGAATCGCTGCTCGCCACCACCCGCAAGGTGGCACGCACCGACACCACCGTCCTCATCACCGGGGAGAGCGGCACGGGCAAGGAGATGCTGGCCCACACGCTCCACGAGCTGAGCGAGCGCCGCGAGCGGCCGGTGGTCGTCGTCGATTGCAGCGCGATCTCGCCGACGCTGATCGAGAGCGAGCTGTTCGGGCACGAGAAGGGCGCCTTCACCGGCGCCCACGCCCGCAAGCCCGGCCGGCTGACCCAGGCCGACGGGGCCACGGTGTTCCTGGACGAGATCGGTGAGCTGCCCCTCGACCTGCAGGGCAAGCTCCTGCGGTTCGTGCAGGAGAAACAGCTCACACCCGTGGGCAGCGTGATCGCGCGCCGCGTCGACGTGCGCATCATCGCCGCCACCAACGTGGACCTGCGGGCGCGGGTGGGCGAGGGCCGCTTCCGCGAGGACCTCTTCCACCGCCTGAACGTCGTGCGCGTCCATGTGCCGCCCCTCCGGGAGCGTAAAGACGACATCATCCACCTCGCGAACATCTTCCTGCAGCAGTTCGCCGCGCTCTACCGGCGGCCCGCCCACCACTTCACCTCCGGGGCCGAGCGGCAACTGGAGGCCTATGCGTGGCCCGGCAACGTACGCGAGCTGCAGAACGTGGTGCTGAACTCGGTGCTCTTCTGCGACGCGCCCGAGGTGGACGTCGACGACCTTCAGGGAGGCTTCCAGGCCCAGGCCGCGGGAGGGGGCGCCGAGCCGGCGTCCCGTCCGCGCGTGCCGGCGCCGATCGGCGTTCGCGCGCCGGGGGGGGCGGCGCCGCCCGGGCCTGACCTGGCGCGGCCGCTGCGCAAGGCGCTGGCGGCGGAGATCGCGGCCGCCCTGGGCTCCGACCGCGCCGCGCTCGTTCCCCTCGGCAAGTGGCTGACCGCGGACTTGATCCTGGCGGCCGACCATCTTTCGGAGGGAGTCTCACGCCGGGGAGCCGACCTGCTTGGCATTCCGGACACCACCTATCGGCGCCAGCTTCAGGCTGCGGAACGTCAGCGGACCGCGGGGCTGGCCATTCGTTCGCCCGGCTGGCCGGGCGTGCTCGGGACCCTCGAGGAGTTCATCCGGAGCCGACAGGCGGGCACTGACGTGTGCCAATGGGCGGAAACCTGCCTGCTGGCCGAGATCGAGGCGGCCCTGCCGGGCGATGCGCCGGCCGCGGCGGCACTGCTCGGTGTTACGGAGCCCACCATGAAGCGGCGGAAGGCCGACCCCCGCCATTTCTGAAAATGGTGCGCCGAAATAATGGCGGCGCGCCGCGCCGAAGTCCTCCCGAGCAACGCCATCGTCAAAGCTCAAGCCATTGATCCCAAGCGTGTTGCGACCAGCGGCGAACGAGGCGCACGGCGTGGCATCGACATTGCTCTGTTGCCCACCCCAAGAGCGAAGCCATGATGAGCCTCTACCCACCCCGCTGGCGTCCCGTCGTCGCGAGCCTACTGCTCGCGGTGGCCTGGGCCGCCCCCGCGTCGGCGGGCGGTGGCCAGGGTCAGCAGGGCCAGCACGGAAAGCTCAGCAAAGAGGCGCGTGATCAGGCCAAGAACAAGGGAACGGCCAAGCTGGACCTGATCGTACGCTTTCGCCGGAGCCCCGGCGTTGCCGAGCGGTCGCTCATAGCCTCCTTCGACGGCCAGGTCCGCCGCCAGCACCAGTCGCGTTGGATGAGCGTGCGCGTACCCGGCCACAAGGTCCGGTTGCTCGCCGACAATCCCGCCGTCGAGTTCGTGGCCATCGACGCGGATCTAACCGCCTCGATGGACGTGTCTCGTGCCACCGCCGGCCAGCCGTCGCCGGTGATGCCCGAGAGCGCGCTCAAGGGGGCGGGCGTCACGGTCGCGGTGGTCGACTCCGGCGTGGCCCTCCATCCCGAGATCCAGACGATGGTGGCCGCGGTGGACTTCGTCGGCCTCTACGATCCTCTCTTCGCCCCCGGCGGCAGCGTCGATCCCCACGGCCATGGCACGCACGTGGCCGGCATCATCGTCGGCAACGGCAGCCACTCGGACGACGCAAAGTTCGCCGGCATCGCGCCCGAGGCAAGCCTGGTCTCGCTCCGCGTCCTCGACGGCCTGGGCCGCGGTCGCAGCTCGGACATGCTCGCCGCGCTGCAGTGGGTCCTCGATCACAAGAACGAGTACGGCATCCGCGTCCTCAACCTGTCCCTCGGGCACCCCGTCTTCGAAGCGCCCGAGGTCGATCCCCTCGTGCAGGCGGTGGACGCACTGTGGGACGCCGGCGTCGTCGTCGTCTGCGCGGCGGGGAACTCCGGCCGCGACGGGCACGGCACCGTCACCAGCCCCTGCAACTCGCGCAAGGTGATCACCGTCGGCGCCAGCAACGATCGCCAGACGCTGGACCTCACCGACGACACCGTGGCCACGTACTCGTCCCGCGGGCCGACGCGCCTGAGCCTCGTGGCCAAGCCCGACATCCTCGCGCCCGGGAACCGCATCATCTCGACGCGCTCCGCGGGATCGCACCTCGACCTTCTGTACCCGACCAACCGGGTGGCGGGTGACTCCAGCCAGCCGGACGTGTTCGAGCACTTCGAGCTATCGGGAACGAGCATGGCCTCGCCCTTCGTCGCGGGAGCCGCGGTGCTGATGCTCGAGCAGGATCCCTCGCTGAACCCGGGGACCGTCAAAGCGCGGCTGATGCTCTCGGCGAGGAAGGCGGCGGTGGGGGATCCCTTCGCCACCGGCGCCGGCCTGGTCGACATCGAAGCGGCGCTGCTGGCGACCGGCCACGTCGCCGACGCCCCGTCGCCGCTGGTGCATACGGAACCGACCGGGGAGCTCAGCGTCGAGAACACCGCGGCGCTGTGGGCGGATCCCGCCTTCTCGCTGCAAGCGCTCTGGTCGGGCGCGGTCCTGTGGTCGAGCACGAGCGACCAGGCCGCCGAGCTGACGACCTACGCCGTCCTCTGGCCGGACACCGACGCGCTCGCGACCCTGTGGCCGGAGTCGACCACGGCGGCGGAGGCGACGCTCTGGCCCGAGAGCACCCTGTGGGCCGAGGCCGTCCTCTGGCCGGACGAGGACGGTGGCCTCCTGAGCATGAGCGTAGGCGACGTCGTCGACCCCTAGACCCGCACGACTGAGAGGACACGTGGCACTACCAGCAATGCCGGTGATCCCAGTCAGTGACGGCGTGGTTCCGGCGCCGGGCCTCGCGCCGCGGCCCCAGGGGCTCCGCGCGCTCCTGGCCGGCCTCGACGGATCGAGCCGGAAGGAAGCATCGCGGTGGCTGACGAGCGCGGGCTTCGACGTGGTGGCCGCCGACAACGCCGCCGCCGCGCTCGACATTCTCCGGTGCTGCCGCGTGGACGTCATCCTGGCCGACATGGCCCTGCGCGGTGAGGGCGTGCGCAGCCTGGGCCAGCACCTTGCCCCGCATGCGGAGAGGGCCGACGTGCCGGTGATCGCGCTCTGCTCCAGCCGCCGCGATACCGCGGCGGCCCTGGAATCGGGGGCCGACGAGTTGCTCGAGCGCCCCTTCGACTGGCGCCTCGCCTCGCGCCGCGCCGAGCACCTCGTCCGCCTCGCCGAAGCCGCGGGCCAGTTGGCCCACCTTCAGAGCGAGACGGACCGCCTCCGTAACGTCCTGGAAGAGGAGCGCCAGGAGAGGACGTGGCTCAACCAGTTCGACGCGCTCACTGGCCTGCCGAACGGAGAGCGGCTCGAGCGGGCGCTCGAGAGCGCGCTCGTCACCGCGGGTGAGAAGAGCCAGGTCGCGGTGGCGTTGTTCGACATCGAGCACCTCGTCCTCATCAACAGCCGGCTGGGGCGCGCGCGGGTCAACTCGCTCCTCCAGCAGGTCGCCCAGCGTCTCATCGCGGGCCTTCGCTCCGAGGAAGTCCTCAACGCCGCCGCCGGCCCGTCGATGTCGATGGCGGCTCGGATCGGAGGCGGCCTGTTCGCCGCCATGCTGACCGGGCTGCCGGGCTGGCAAGAGTCGAAAGCCACGGTCCGACTCCTGCTGGACCGCATCTCGGGCCGCTACTTCGCCGGTGACGAGGAGATCTCCCTCACCGCGAGCGTTGGGGTGGCGGTGGCCCCCGCCGACGGTCTCACCGCCGAGACGATGATCCAGAAGGCGGAGCTGGCGGCCTGCGAGGCGGTGGAGACCGGCGCCGCGGTCCGCTTCTACGGGCAGTCGAGCCACCGGGTGACCGAGCGCAGCCGGGCCATCACCCGCCTGCTTCCGAACGCTCTCGCCCGCGGCGAGTTCCAGCTCCACTACCAGCCGCTCGTGGAAGACTCCGCGGTGCGCGTCTCCGCCGCGGAGGCGCTCCTTCGTTGGCAGTCTCCCGAGCTGGGGGCCGTCTCGCCTTCGGAGTTCGTGCCCCTGGCCGAGGAGGCGGCGCTGATGGTGGGCATCGGCAGCTGGGTGCTGCGCACGGCGTGGCGCCAGGTGAAGGCCTGGCAGGAGCAGGGACTTCCCCCGACCCGGATCGCGGTCAACGTGTCGCTTTGCCAGCTCGTCCGCGGCGACCTGGCGCAGCTCGTACGCGAGGTCCTGGACGAGACGGGCATCGATCCGTCGCTGCTCGAGCTGGAGCTGAGCGAGCGCGGCGTGCTGCGCAACGATCCGGACATCCTGCGCCAGCTCCGCGCCATCCGGGCTCTCGGGGTGCGGCTGGCCATCGACGACTTCGGCACCGGCAACTCCGCCGTCGCGTATCTCAAGCAGTTCCCGATCGACGTCTTGAAGATCGACCAGTCGTTCGTGCGGGGGGTCAGCAGCTCCTCCGAGGATGCCGCCATCACGAGCGCCACCATCGCCATGGCGCGGCAGCTCGGCCTGCGCGTGGTGGCGGAAGGCGTAGAGGAGACGGGGCAGAGGGACTTCCTTCGCCGGAATGGCTGCTCCGAATACCAGGGGTTCCTGTTCTCCCCTGCGGTTCCTCCCGAAGCCTATGCCGAGATGCTGCGCCGCGGGCTCGGCGCCGGCCTGGCGTCATGACTCCTGAAGAGAAAACCATGAAACCCTTCGCCGCGCGGATCGCGATCCTGGCTTCGCTGGCATTGGCGGCCCTCGCCGTCGCCTTTCCCGCCACCGCCGCGTCCGTCCGCCCCATCCGCTTCGATCACCTGTCGCTCGAGCAGGGGCTCTCCCAGTCCTCGGTGATGGACATCCTCCAGGACCGGCGCGGGTACATCTGGCTGGCCACCGAGGACGGCCTCGACCGTTACGACGGCCTGTCCTTCAAGGTGTACAAGCACGACCCCGCCGACGCCGCCTCGCTCCCGGCCAGCTTCGTCTGGGATGTCGACGAAGACGCGGCCGGCAACCTGTGGGTCGCCACCACCGGTGGCTTGGCGATGTGGGAGAGGGCGACCGACCGCGTGGTGCGCCAGGCGAAGCTGGCCGGCCGGCACATCCGGGTCGTGCGCTACGACGCGAGGAAGAACACGGTCTGGGTCGGCACCCGCGATGGCGGCCTCCTCCGGCTCGATCTCCGCACCAGGGAGTGGACCAGCTTCGTCCACGATCCCGCCGATGCCGGCAGCCTCGGCGACGACCGGATCTCGGCGCTCTACGTCGACGGCAAGGACCGGCTCTGGGTCGGAACCGAGGGCGGGCTCGACCTGCTCGACGACGGCGGCCGCTTCACGCACTTCGCGACCGACCCCACGAACCCCGCGAGCCTGAGCGACGGCAAGGTGCGCGCGATACTCCAGGACGCCGCGGGGGCCCTGTGGGTCGGCACGTCGAACGGGGGGCTGAACAAGCTCGACCCGGCCACGGGCCGCTTCGAGCATTTCCGCCACGAGGAGGGTGTGCGCGGAAGCCTCGCCCACGACCACGTGAAGGCCATCCTGCAGGACGCGGACGGACGGCTCTGGGTCGGCACGAACGAGGGCCTCGACCTGTTCGATCCGAACCGCCGGTCGTTTGCGCATTACCGCCAGGATCCAAGGATCCCCTCGAGCCTGGCCGACGACCACGTCCTCTCGCTCGCCCAGGACCGCGGCGGGGTGCTGTGGGTCGGGACGCGGCTGGGCGGCGCTCACAAGTGGAACCCGTTGAGCTGGCAGTTCGGCCACGTGGCGCCCGACACCGAGAACCCGACCGGTCTCGGCAGCGGCCACGTCACGTCGTTTTCCGAGGATCGCGCGGGGCGCCTCTGGATCGGGACCTACGACGCCGGCCTGTACGTGATGGAGCGGGGCACGGGCGACATGACGGCGTACCGTCACGACGAGAAGAACGCACGGAGCCTGGGCAGCGACCAGGTCATGGCGCTGCGGCACGACCACCGCGGCGACCTCTGGATCGGCACCCTCGACGCGGGCCTGAACCGGTTCAGCGTCCGCACGGGAGCGTTCAAGCGTTATCGCAGCGACCCGAAGCATCCCGAGGGGCTCAGCGCCAACGGCGTGACGGGCATCCTCGAGGACCGCGACGGCCTGCTCTGGCTCACGACCTACGGCGGCGGGCTGGAGCAGTTCGATCCCGAGACCGAGCGCTTCGCGCACTACCGTTACGACCCGAACGACCGCTCCAGCCTGAGCGGAGACCGGGCCTCGAGCCTCGCGGAGGCGCCCGACGGCCGGCTGTGGGTGGGCACGATGGAAAAGGGGCTCAACCTGCTCGACCCGCGGTCCGGTCGCTTCGAGCGGTTCGAGCACCGGCCGGGAGACCCGACCAGCCTGTCCTCGGACGCGATCCACACCCTTTTCGTGGACGCCGCGGGCGGGCTCTGGGTCGGGACGCACGGCGGCCTCGATCACCGGGCCCCGGGAGCGACGTCCTTCGAGACGTTCACGACCAGGAACGGGCTCCCGAGCGACGTGGTCTACGGCATCCGGAGCGACGGCCACGGCCGGCTGTGGCTGAGCACGAACAGCGGCCTGTCGTGCTTCGATCCGCGCACCGGCCAGTTCACCAACTACGGCGTGAGCGACGGCCTCCAGGCCAGCGAGTTCAACTTCGGCGCGTGGCACCAGAGCCCGAGCGGGGAGCTTTTCTTCGGGGGCATCTACGGCTTCAACGCGTTCATGCCGGACCGGCTGCGCCGCGTGAGCCAGGCGCCGCCGGTGGTGCTCACGTCGGTGAGCGTCGGGCACCGCCCCCTGAGCGGCCCCGCCGACCAGATCGGTCAGATCTCGCTCGGCTTCCGGGACAAGGTCCTCGGCGTCGAGTTCGCGGCCCTGGACTTCACCGCCCCCGAGCGCAACCGCTTCGCCTACAAGCTCGAGGGCTTCGACCCCGAATGGGTCCCCCTCAGCGGCCGCCGCAGCGCCACCTATACGAACCTCAATGCCGGTCACTACACGTTCCGGCTGCGCGCCGCCAACAGCGACGGCCGCTGGAACGACGAAGGCGTCTCGGTGGGCGTCGACGTCGCCGCCGCTCCCTGGGCCACCCGCTGGGCCTTCGGCGCCTACACCCTCTTCCTCGCGGGCGGCGTCCTGGGACTGGTCCGCATCCAGCAGCGGAAGTTCGATCGCGAGGCCGAGTACGCTCGCGTGCTCGAGTCACGCGTCCAGGAGAGGACGCAAGAGCTGTCCCAGCGCCAGCTCCAACTGGAGAAAGCGAACCAGGAGCTGGCCCAGGCCAGCATCACGGACTCGCTCACCGGGCTCGCCAACCGCCGCTTCCTGACCGAGTACATCGAGAAGGAGGTGGCGCTGCTCCACCGCCGCTACCACCGCGCCGCCGAGGGCCCCCTGACGCCGGAGATGCTCGACCTGGCGTTCGTGATGATCGACGTCGACCACTTCAAGACGATCAACGACTCGGCGGGACACGCGGCAGGCGATGCCGTGCTCCGGCAGCTCAAGGACCTGCTCAAGTCCGTCAGCCGCAGCTCGGACATCATCGTGCGCTGGGGCGGGGACGAGTTCCTGCTCGTGGCGCGCGACCAGAACGGTGACCGCCTGGCGGACCTGGCGGAGCGCATCCGTTCCAGCGTCGCCCAGCAGGTATTCGACATCGGCGAAGGCCGCGTGGTGCGGACGTCGTGCTCCATCGGCTTCGCGTGCTACCCGTTCTTCCGGGAGCAGCTCGATGCCCTGAGCTGGGAGCAGGTCGTGAGCGTGGCCGACCGGGCGCTCTACGTCGCGAAGGCCAGCGGGCGGAACACGTGGGTGGGCTTCCATCCCGGCATTGCCGCGCTGCCCATCCAGGGCTTGTTCGGGGCCATCTGCCACGGAACCCAGCAGCTCGTGGCGCAGGGCACGCTCCGCGTCACGAGCTCGCTCACCGGCGTCCGGAACCTCATCTGGGACGCGCCGGTGGAGGGCCACGCCGCCAACGGCTAGGGCGACCGGAGGCCGGTCCCGCGGATAAAATACGGGGCGATGGCCTGGCCGATCACCTTCGCTGACGTCCTCGCCGCCCGCGACCGCATCCGTCCCCATCTGGCGCCCACGCCGCTGCGTTCGTACGCGCCGCTGGACGCGGCGGTGGGCGCCGGCATCCGCCTCCTCGTCAAGCACGAGAACCACTGTCCCACCGGCGCGTTCAAGGCCCGAAACGGCATGGCGGTGATGACGGCCCTCGGTACCGAGGAGCGGCGACAGGGAGTGGTGGCGGCCACCCGGGGCAACCACGGCGCGGGGCTCGCCTGGGCCGGCCAGATCGTCGGCGTCCCCGTCACCGTCTGCGTCCCGCGGGGCAACAACCCCGAGAAGAACGAGGTCATGCGGGGCTTCGGCGCGGAGCTCGTCGAGGAGGGCCGCGATTACGACGCGGCGGTGGAAGTCGCCGACCGCCTGGTGACGGAGCGCGGCCTCCGGCTCGTCCACTCCAGCAACGAGCCGCAGGTGCTGGCGGGCGCGGCCACCCTCTCGCTGGAGGTGATGGAAGAGACCCCTGCGCTCGACGCGATGGTGATCGCGGTCGGAGGAGGCTCGCAAGCCGTCGGCGCCATGACCGTCGCCCGCGAGCGCCGGCCGGCGCTGAAGGTCTACGGCGTTCAGGCAAAGGGCGCCTCGGCCCTCCACGACTCCTGGCACGCGGGTGGCGTGCGCGAGACACGGTCGGCCGACACCTTCGCGGACGGCATCGCCACCCGCAAGCCGCCCGCGCTGACTTTCCCGGCCCTGCGGGACGGCCTGGCCGGCTTCGTGACCGTCGATGACGGCCAGATCGCCGCCGCCCTGCGGCTGCTCCTGCGCACGACCCACAACCTGCCGGAAGGCGCGGGAGCGGCGGGCCTCGCCGGCGTGTTCGCGCTGCGTGAGCAGCTCGCGGGCCAGACCGTGGCCGTCGTGATCTCCGGCGGGAACATCGATCAGGAAACGCTGCGCCGCGTGCTCAACCACGAGATCGCCTGATGTCCCTGCATGCTAGAGTCCGCGGCGAGGGAGGACGAGCGTGATCATCGTGATGAAGGCCGACGTGGCCGCGGACGCGCCGGACCTGAAGCGCGTGATCGCCCTCGCCGAGAGCTATCCCGGCATCAGCACACAGCTGCATCGGATCCAGGGCGCGACGCGGTCCGTGACCGAGGTGTACCTGCTCGGGCCGACGGGCGTGGTGCCGTCGGCGCCCTTCGAGGAGTTCGAGTCGGTGGAGAAGGTCGTGCGCGTGACCCAGAGCTTCCGCGCGATCGGCCGCCACGACGGGGGACTGGAGGCGGTCGGCTTCCAGTACAACGGCGTCCAGATCTCGCAGGACACCTTCCACGTCTTCGCGGGACTATGCGCGGTGGACACGCGCGAGCACGTCGAGAAGACGTTCGGGGTCCTGAAGGCGCTGGGGATCGTGACCACGCGCGCCGGCGCGTACAAGCCGCGGTCGAGCCCCTACGACTTCCAGGGCCTGGGCTCCGCCTGCCTCCCATGGGTCTTCGATCTGGCGGGGAAGTACGGCATCCGCATCGTCGCCATGGAGGTGACCCACGAAGCGCACATCGGCGAGATCCTGCGCGCGCTCGAGGCTTCCGGCCGCGCCACCGGCGTGATGCTCCAGATCGGCACGCGGAACGCCCAGAACTTCGAGCTGTTGAAAGCCGTCGGCCAACAGACGGAGCTGCCCGTCCTGTTCAAGCGGGGGATGGGGATCACGCTCGAGGAATCGCTCAACGCCTGCGAGTACGTGGCCTCGGGCGGCAACCGGAAGATCGTCTTCTGCCTGCGGGGAATGAAGACGAACCTCGGCGATCCGCACCGCAACTTCGTGGACTTCGCCCACGTGCCGGTGGTGAAGCGGCTGACCCGGCTGCCGGTGGGGGTGGACCCGTCCCATTCCGTCGGACGGCGCACGGTGGGGCCGGACGGCCTTCTCGACATCTTCCACGTCACCGCACAGGGGGTCATCGGCGGGGCCAACATGGTGCTGGTGGACGTCCACCCGAAGCCCGACCGCGCGCTGTGCGACGGGCCGCAGGCGCTCCTGCTCGAGGAGCTGCCCGCCTTCTTGGAGGACGTGGGGATCGCCCGCCGCGCCTACGAGGAGCGTCGCAAGAGACGGCAAGCTTAACGCCAACGCTAGGAGCCACAGCTGCGCGCGGAGCGGGATTCACTCCCGCGCAGCGCGCGGGGGGTCAGGGGGGTGCGCCGCAGCACCCCCCTGCTCGATGATTAACGTTCGTACGGATGGAACCGGCCGTCGCGGTCGTAGTATCCGTCCCGGTCGTCGTTGCGATAGCGGCCGTCGTAACGATCGCGGCCGTCGTAGCGATCGCGCCCGGAGTACCCGTCGTTGCGGTAGCGGCCGTTCCCGTAGTAGCCGCGGCCGTACTCCGCATAGCCGCGGCGGTAGCCTTCCTGGTACCCGTCGCGGTAGCCCGTGGAGTATTCGTAGCGCGGTCCGTACTCGCGGCGATAGCCGTTGTCGGCGTCCCTGAAGTCGCCGTCGCGAGCGACGTAGAAGCTCCGGCCCTTGTCGCCGTCCTTCCGGCCGTGCTTCACCCCGTCCCGGTAACCCCGATCGTAGCCCGCGCTGCGGGCATACTGGCTGCGCTGGTACCCATAGTCACGGTACCGGCCATCGTAGCCGCGCCCGAAGATCATGTCGATGACCCCGGCCTGGGCCGGGATCGCCGTCAGGGCGGCCGCCACGGCCGCGCCGGCCGCGATCCATCTCACCTTCATTGGTTTCCCC
>QHVJ01000467.1 GCA_003222275.1 Acidobacteriota bacterium
CGTCCTCGCGCTGAGCGCCGCGCTGGCGCCGTGGCTGGCGCCGCTCGATCCCGCGCGGCAGAGCCTCATCGAGAAGCGCACGAGGCCGGGCGCCAAGTACCTGCTCGGCGCCGACGAGTTCGGGCGCGACATCCTCTCGCGCGTGATCTACGGCTCGCGGGTGGCGCTGCTGGTGGGCGTGCTCTCGATGCTCATCGCGCTCGTCGGCGGATTGCTGCTCGGCACCCTCGCCGGCTTCATCGGCGGCTGGCTCGACGCCGTGCTGATGCGCGGGGTCGAGATCCTGCTCGCCTTTCCGTATCTGCTGCTCGCGCTGGCGATCGTGGCCATGCTCGGCCCCGGCGTCCTGAACACGACGCTCGCCGTCGGAATCTGGGGCGTGCCGGCCGTCACGCGCATCGTCCGCGGCTCGGTGCTGGCGCTGCGGGAGGCCGAGTACGTCGGCGCGGCGCGCGCCCTCGGCTCACCGGGCGGAGCCGTGCTGCGCCGCCACATCCTGCCCAACATCATCCCGGGGCTGATCGTGTACGCGACGCTGTTCATGGCCAACGCGATCCTGCTCGAGGCCGCGCTGTCGTTTCTCGGGCTCGGCGTGCAGCCGCCGACGGCGTCGTGGGGCCTCATGGTGTCGACCGGGCGCGATGTGCTGCTCGTGGCGCCGCACGTGGCGACGGTGCCGGGCCTGGCCATCATGCTCGCCGTGCTCGCGTTCAATCTCGTCGGCGACGGCCTGCGCGACGCGCTCGATCCGCGGCTGCGCGGAGGCTAGCGCCTCAGCGACTCGGCTCATACAGCCGCTGATGTAGACGCTCGAGACGCTCCTTCGTCGACGGGTGCGAGGACAGAAAGATCGGAATGTCGGCCCTGTGCCGCTCGTGCTCCTCTTCCAGCATCCGGAGAAAGAAATCGTACAGCGGCTCCGCCGACAGATCCTGGGTCTTCAGCAACATCACCGCGAAATCGTCGGCCTCGAGCTCGAACTCGCGCGAGTAGCGCAGTACGCCGAGGGCCACCGGCACGCTCGCCGCCACCCCGGAAAAGTCACCCCAGAGCAGCCCGGCAAGGGTGCCGACCCCGACCGATTGGAAGATCTGTCGCGTGGAATGCTTGGCGACGACGTGGCCGAGCTCGTGGCCGAGCACCGCCAGGGCCTCGTCGTCCTCCACGACGTTGAGGAGACCGTCGAGCATGACGATGATGCCGCCTGGCAACGCCATCGCGTTGATCTCGTTCTTACCCGCCGCGCGAAACTCGAGCCGATACGTCACGCCCGGTGCGGCCGCCGCGGCCGCCCGGGCGAATCGCTCGGTGATCTGCGCGCGACGCTGGGGCTCGAGACGGGTCCCTCGGAAGTGATGCTTGTCGAGCACGACGAGGAACTGCTCGCCCATCCGGTGTTCGAGGCGTGGGGGCAGCAAGAAGGCGGCCCAGCGCGCCGCCGCCGGCAAACCCCTCACGTAGCCGACGGCGAGCAGGCCGACGAAAGCGGCCAGGATTGCGACGACGCCGAGCCAGTGGCGCTGAAGGCGCACGGCCAGCGGGAGTCGCACGCCCGCCTGCTGAAGCGCGCCGGTGAGACCTCCATCACCGTCGTAGACCTCGAGCGTGATGCCGTTCGGCAGGCCGATCAAGCGCGGGGTGTGGTCGAATGGCTCCGACACCACGACGTGGCCGAGCTGCTCGTAGTCGAGGACAACGCCGTCCGCCGTCTCGACGATCAGATCGTGATGTTCGACACGCAGCCGGACGGGCACGGCATCGGCGTGGCGACCGTCGAAGCGCGATGCCGGGAACACCAAGGAACTCACAGGCCGAAGTCGAAGCCGAACGCGTCGGCGGCCCCCTCGCCGGTTGCGCTGACGACGCTCGCCTGGACGCCGCCCGCGAGCGCCGAGAGCGGCATCTCGGACTCGACACGCATACATTCGATGCGATAGCGGGCGAGAGCGATCGTCGCGAACGGCCAGTACAGGCCGACCGTGACGAGAGTGAGCGCGACATTCTTGACGACGAGCAGGAACAACGGCTTGGCACGGATCTCGGTACGAAAACGGATGGCGCCGAGGCGGGTGCGGCTCCACACCAGCTGCTGCAAACGCGCCGCGTAGTAGGGTCCGGCCGCGACGTAGACAACCAGTCCCATCAGGGAACCGTAGAGCCATGTTTCCAGATGCGACGACGCGGCGAACGGTTCCGCGTGGCCCCGCCGCATGGACATCGCGACCACGATGGCCACGATGAGTACGGACCCCAACAGGACGAACCCCACGCCTCTGGCATAGATCCAGTAGAAGCGGCCGAGGGCGGGCGTGAAGCTGAAGCGCGAGTCACCGTAGGACGCGTTGGCGCGCTGGTAACGCTTGATCCGATGGTGCATCCAGGGGAGGGCGAGCGTGAACGCGCCGACGAACCAGAGGTCGTACCTCGTCAGCGCCGCGCCGACAGCGGGCGCGAGCCACAGCGCGATCACGGGCGACAGCGTCCGGTAGGCCTCGCCGGTCCTCGCCCTGAAGCCAAACCGCAGGCCACGATAGCTCGTGTTGGCGAGCGAGAACTGCTGCGCTCGCATCAGCAGCCAGGGACCGAGCGCGCACACCATCGCCACCGTCGCGACGCCGGCGGCGTTGGAGAACTGGAACGTCCATGTGTAGGCAGTGAGGAGCACAAACGCCACCACGCGCCCACGGAGGATCGCGACCGGCCGGCCGTGATAGTCGAACACGTGACCGTCGAGTCGCGTGTTTTGCCTGAAATATCGTGCCTTGCGAACCTTCGCCCACGCCGAGTAGACGCCCAGCGTCACGAGCGTAAGCGCGAGATTGACGACCCAGATGCGGAAATACTCGCTTCCCCGGCCGGAGAACGTGAGCCCGACAACGTGGGGCTCGTCATCCAAAGCCTTGCGGTGCTCCGCGCGCAGCCCAGAATCTGTCTCGCCCATCTCATCGCACACTAATGCGCCGCGAGAAGCCCGGTCAAGTTTGAAGGCGCCGCGGCGTATACTCCGGGCGCGGTGCGGCAGAATTCGCAGCCCTGAACGAGGAGGTCGTCCCATGCTGGTCCTCCGTGGTGGCACGCTGATCGACGGCACCGGGCGCACGCCGGTGCGCGAACGCGACGGTCGTCATCGCCGACGGCCGCGTCGAGACCGTGAGCACCGGGGCGGCGGCCACGTGGCCATCGAGCGCGCAGTTGATCGACGTCGCCGGCATGACCGTGCTGCCCGGGCTCATCGATTGGCACAATCACCTCGCCTTCCACGGCTATGAGCTGGCGAGTCGGTGGGAGCTGAACGAGCCCGGCAGCACGCGGCATCTGCGCACGGCGCGCGTGATCGAGCGCACGCTGGCTATGGCTACACGACGGTCCGTGATGCCGGCGGGCTCGACGCCGGCTTCCGCGCGGCGATCGACGAAGGCCTCATCACCGGTCCGCTCGCCGACGTCAGGGTCCTCCAGACGCCCGACGCCATCCGGCTCGTGGTCAAGGAAGGCGCGATCGCGGTCCGTCGCTCGACTTCCGTGCCATGACCCAGGAGGAGGCGCTGGCGGTGTTGCGAGGCGACGATCCCGTGGGGGCGGCCCGCGCCGCGACCGCCCTGTGGCAGATGTGGCACCAGTCCGGTCAGCCGCGGCTCGACGCGCTACTCCTGCAG
>QHVJ01000474.1 GCA_003222275.1 Acidobacteriota bacterium
CGGATCGTTGGCGTTGATGCAGGCGCACACGAAGGAGTTGCCCTTGATGGCGGGCAGGATGTCCTCTCGGGTGTAGTCGAGGGTTTGCCGGTTCGAGTCGAGGATGGGCCAGAGCATCGACATGGTGCCCATCCCGTTGGCGCGCAGCCGCGCCCCGGAGAAGGTGTTGATGCAGTCGACGCCCGCGTCTTCGAGCAATTGCGCGACGAGCCCGCTGGCCGCGCTGGCGATGAACACCGGCACCCGGCGCTCGACCTTGTCGCGCAGCTTGTCGAGAATCTCCGCCCGGGAAGTGCGTCGGACGATCATGGAGACATCCTATACTCAGGTTGACGGAACCTTGTGTTGCGCGTCCTGCCCCGGCTTTTCGGACTGATGACGACCCTAAGCCTGGCTCAGGCTGCGCAGTCGTTCCAACCGCCGCCGGCGGGTCAAACGACGATCCGGACCAACGTCAACCTGGTCCAGGTTGACGCCATCGTCACCGATGCCAAGGACCGCCAAGTCACCGACCTCAAAGCGGGAGACTTCGAGATCCCGCAAGACGGCAAGCCGCAGGTCATCACCCATTTCTCCTACATCTCGATCAAGCCGGGCGGCACGCGCAACGCCCCGGCCGCCGTGCCAAAGGGCACGCTAGTGCCTCCGCCTCCTCCTCCGGTCGCGCTCAAGCCCAACCAGGTGCGCCGGACGATAGCGCTGGTGGTGGACGATCTCGGGCTGTCGTTCGCGAGCATTGCCCAGTTGCGCAGCGCGCTCAAGAAGTTTGTTGACGAACGGATGGAGCCGGGCGACCTGGTCGCCATTCTCCGCACCGGGGCCGGCCTGTGCGCCTTGCAGCAGTTCACCGCCGACAAACGCATGCTCTACGCCGCCATCGACCGCGTCCGGGACAACGCCTTCGGACGCGTGGGCGTGAGTTCCTTCGCGCCCTTCCAGGCGGTCGGCACTTACGTGGACACGCCGCGTGCCGACGAGGAACGCCAGACCGACTTCTCGGTCGGTACCCTAGGCGCCCTGCGCTACGTGGTGGATGGGTTGCGCGAGCTGCCGGGACGCAAGTCGCTCATCCTCTTCACCGAGAACATGCGGCTCTTCACCCGCGAGGGCACGAACGACCGCGTCATGGGGTCGGTGCGCCGCCTGGCCGACGCCGCCAACCGCGCGTTGGTGGTGATCAACACCATCGATCTACGAGGTCTGCAGACACTGTCCCTGACCGCGGCCGACGACGCCGGTGGACGCCGTCCCGATGAGGTCGCGCAACTCCCGTCGCAACGTTCGCAGGAGTATTGGGACTCGCAGGAAGGCCTGTCGTTCCTCGCCGCGGAGACCGGCGGGCGCTTCATGCACGATAGCAACGACATCTACGGCGGCGTACGCAAGGTGATGGAGGATTCGGAAGGATACTACCTCATCGGCTACGACCCGGACGCCTCCGCTTTCGATGCGAAGAGTGGCAAGCCGCTCTTTCATAAGGTGAGAGTGAAGGTCAAGACCGCCGGCTTGCAGGTCCGCTCGCGCCGCGCCCTGTTCGGCAACTCCGACACGGAAGCTCCGCGCGTCCCGCAGGGCCGCGACGCCCAACTGGCACGTGCGCTGGCCTCGCCATTCGGCTCGGGCGCCATCCCTTTGCGCCTGACATCGCTCTTCAACAACGAACCCAAGGGGGGCAGCTTCGTGACCTCGCTCCTCCACATCGACGGCCGAGGGCTGACGTTCGTCGACGAGCCGGACGATTACCACAAGGCGGTCTTTGACGTCGTCGTCAAGACCTTCGGCGACAACGGCCAGGAGGAGAACTCGAGCAGCACGACCTACACCATGCGCCTGAGGGCCGAGATGTACACCCAGGCGCTGGAAAACGGGCTGGTCTACACGGTCAACCATCCGGTGAAGAAAGCGGGCGCGTACCAGTTACGCGTAGCGTTGCGCGACGCAACGTCGGAGAAGGTGGGTTCCGCGAGCCAGTTCATCGAGGTGCCGGACGTGAGCAAGGGCCGGCTGTTGCTTTCCGGCATCGTCTTGCGGGCGGACATGCTGCCAGAATCCGCCGCGGCGCCACCCGCCAACGCCGCTGCGCCAGTGCCCGGGGAGGGTGCCCAGACGCAGGAGATCGATCCCAAGGGCAATCCGGCGGTGCGCATCTTCAAGCCCGGCAAGACGATGATCTATGGGTACCAGGTGCTGAACGCACAAGCCGGCCCCGGCCAGCCTCCGCAGCTCGAGGCGCAGACGCGCCTGTTCCGTGACGGCCAGGCCATCTATTCGGGCCCTCCGCAGATCGTAAAGGTGGGCGATCAGCGCGACCCCCGACATCTGATGGGGGGAGGCCGCATACTATTGAACCCCAAGATCGCCGCCGACGATTACGTCCTCCAGGTCGTGGTAACCGACAAATTGGCAAAACGCGTCGCCACGCAGTCCATCGATTTCAGCGTGGAGTGAGCTGGGGATCCGGTCCATCCGCTCTTGCCGATTCCCGACCTCCAGGGTATTGACATACATAGAGCCGCGATGTATAAGGCCTCTACGTATGGACGTGAGCAAGGACCTGGTTGCTGCCTCCGCCACACCGCTCGTGCTCGCCATCCTTGCCGAAGGCGACAGTTACGGCTACGCCATCATCAAGCGAGTGGCCGAGCTGTCCGGCGGGCATCTCCAGTGGACCGACGGCATGCTCTATCCCGTGCTCCACCGGCTTGAGCGCCAGGGTCATGTCGCGGCGAAGTGGTCCGCGTCCGAGAACGGCCGCCGGCGTAGGTACTACCGGATCACCAGGGAAGGCCGGGCGCAGCTCGCAGCCCAGCGGCAGCAGTGGCAGGTCGTGGACGGTACCCTGCGGGGTATCTGGATGAAGGCGTGCACGTCATGACGACCTTCGCCGATCGACCGCTCGAGGAGCAAATCGCGCAGTGGCGAGCGTACGTACGCCGCCGGCCGGCCCTTCACGGTCCCGACGTGGAGGAGCTCGAGGGACATCTGCGCGATCAGCTGGCGGCGCTCACCAAAGCCGGCCTGGCCGGGGATGAAGCCTTCCTGGTCGCGGTCAAGCGCATGGGCAGCCTCGATGCGCTCTCACGCGAGTTCGCACGCGCGCACTCCGAGCGGCTGTG
>QHVJ01000136.1 GCA_003222275.1 Acidobacteriota bacterium
GAGGCGGTGGCCCGCACCGAAGAGCTGTCGGCCCGCCTCGGCTTCACCCTCGCGGACCTCGGCTACGAGTTCCCCCGCTACCCGGTGCCGGAAGGCGAGACGATCACCTCCTTCCTGCGCAAGCGCACGGACGAGGGCGCGCGCCAGCGCTACCGCCCCTATCACGAGAAGGCGCAGCGGCAGATCGATCGCGAGCTGGCCCTCATCGAGAAGCTGGACCTCGCCGGCTACTTCCTCATCGTGTGGGACATCGTGTGCTACTGCCGCGAGGCCGGCATCCTCATCCAGGGCCGCGGCTCGGCCGCCAACAGCGCGGTCTGCTACGCGCTGGGCATCACGGCCGTCGACCCGGTGGGGATGGACCTGCTCTTCGAGCGCTTCCTGTCCGAGGAGCGCGGGGAGTGGCCCGACATCGACCTCGACCTGCCGAGCGGCGACCGGCGCGAGAAGGTGATCCAGCACGTCTACGAGCGCTACGGCCAGCTCGGGGCGGCCATGACCGCGAACGTCATCACCTATCGCGGCCGCTCCGCCGTCCGCGAGGTCGGCAAGGTGCTGGACTTCCCGCCGGAGGACCTCGGACGGCTGTCGAGCCTCGTCTCCCGCTTCGAGTGGAAGGATCCCAAGGACACCGACGTGAAGGCCTTCCGCGGAGCGGGCTTCGAGCTCGCCGAGCCGCGCATCGTCAAGTTCCTCCAGCTCTACCGCGCGGTGCAGGACCTGCCCAGGCACCTCGGCCAGCACTCGGGCGGCATGGTCGTCTGCCAGGGCCAGCTCGACGCGGTGGTGCCGCTGGAGCCGGCGAGCATGCCCGGCCGCGTGGTCGTGCAGTGGGACAAGGACGACTGCGCGGACATGGGCATCGTGAAGGTCGACCTGCTGGGCCTGGGGATGATGGCGGTGCTCGAAGACTCGATCACGATCATCCGCGACGCGTGGGGCGAAGAGGTGGACCTCGCCCGCCTGCCCGCCGACGATCCCGAGGTGTACGCGGCGCTGCAGAAGGCGGACACGGTGGGCCTCTTCCAGGTGGAGAGCCGCGCCCAGATGTCGTGCCTCCCCCGCCTGAAGCCGAAGAGCTTCTACGACATCGTCGTGGAGGTGGCCATCATCCGGCCCGGTCCCATCGTCGGGAACATGGTCCATCCTTATCTAAAGCGCCGGGCGGGCCGGGAGGCGCCGGTCTGCCTCCATCCCTCGCTGGAGCCGGTGCTGCGCCGGACCCTCGGCGTACCGCTCTTCCAGGAGCAGCTCCTGCGCATGGCGATGATCGCGGCCGGCTTCTCCGGGGGCGAGGCGGAGGATCTACGGCGTGCCTTCGGCTTCAAGCGCTCGGAACGGCGCATGAAGGACGTCGAGGTCAAGCTGCGCCTCGGCATGGACCGCAACGGGATCACCGGCGCGACCCAGGACGCCATCGTCCACTCGATCACGTCGTTCGCCCTCTACGGCTTCCCCGAGTCGCACGCCGCCAGCTTCGCCCTCCTCGCCTACGCCAGCGCATGGCTCAAGTGCCGCTACCCGGCCGCCTTCACCGCCGCCATCCTCAACAACCAGCCGATGGGTTTCTACCATCCGGCGACGCTCGTCAAGGACGCCCAGCGCCACGGCGTCCGCATCCGGCCGGTGGACGTGGCCCGCTCGCAGTGGGACTGCACGATCGAGGTGGAGGGGGTGATTCGTTTTCTGCGGCTGGGGCTGCGCTACGTGCGCGGGCTGCGGGAGGAGGCGGGGCGTGCGGTCGTCGCCGCGCGCGAGAAGGGGCCCTTCGCGGGGATCGACGACCTCGCCCGCCGCGTGCCCGCGCTGCGCAAGGACGAGATGGCGACCCTGGCGGAGGCCGGGGCCTTGAATTTCATCCACCGCGAGGCCGCGCCCCTGCACCGCCGCGACACCCTCTGGCATGCGGCCCGCGCCATGCGTCCGCCCGGCGAGATGTTCAGCGCCTCGCTACAGGATGAAGGCCCTTCTCCCCTGGCCCCGATGACTCCCGACGAGCGGCTGGAGGCCGACTACCGCGACACCGGCCTCACCATCGGCCCCCACCCCATGTCCCCGCGCCGCGAGGAGCTGCGGGGCCGGGGCGTGCTGCGCGCGGTCGACCTGCTGCGCCTGCCCGACGGCCTCCACGTGAAGGCGGCCGGCGCCGTGATCTGCCGCCAGCGCCCCGGAACCGCGAAGGGCTTCCTCTTCCTGAGCCTGGAGGACGAGACCGGCATCGCCAACGCCATCGTCACCCCCGACCTGTTCGACGCGAACCGCGGGGTGCTGGTCGACGAGCCGTTCATCATCGTGGAGGGCACGCTGCAGAACCAGGACGGCGTGGTTTCGGTCAAGGTGCAGCGCGTGGAGCCGTGCCCGAGAGGAGTGGCCGTCCCCTCGCACGATTTCCACTGAGCCGCTTGCGCCCGGCGGCGGGCCGGGGCAAGAGGCGGTCGGCCGGCGTGTCATCCTGGACTACCGCGGCGGCGCGTACCCTTACGAGGTGGTCTGCGTCGTGAACGACACGCGCTTCCGCAGCCTGAAGACGGCACCCGCCCCGAGCTCTTCATCCCCCACGCCCAGAACCCCTACCTGGACCTGAGCGTCATCGTCCGCAGCGCCGAGGAACCGGCGTCGCTGCTGCGGACCGTCAGGCGCGAGGTACGCGCGCTGGACGCGCTCCAACCGATCCACGGGTTCGTGACGATGGACGACCTCGTGCGGCGCTCGGTCTCCGCCGACCGGCTGGCCACGGTGCTCCTGGGGCTGGCCGGGCTCGCGCTCGCGCTCGCGGCCACGGGCATCTACGGCGTGCTCTCGTTCCTGGTGGCGCAGCGGACCCCGGAGATCGGCCTGGGCATGGCCCTGGGCGCGACGCGCCCGCAGGTCGTGCGAATGGTGATGGCGGAGTCGCTCCGCCTCACGCTCCTGGGGTGCGGCGCCGGCTTCCTCGTCGTGCTCGGCTTGCTGCGGCCGATGGCCCGGCTTCTCTACGGCGTCGGCCCCGTCGATCCGCTCGCCCTGGGCGGAGGGCTGGTGCTGGTGGCCGGGGTCGCGATGCTGGCCGCACTCCAGCCGGCGCGGCGGGCGAGCCGGCTGGATCCCCTCGTGGCGCTGCGCTCGGGCTGACCCGATCCGCGCTACTTGGGTTGGGGCACGATCCGCAGGTAGGGCTTGGGCGCCTTCCAGCCACCGGGGAACTTCTGCTTCGCCTCGTCGTCCGAGACCGCGGGCACGATGATCACGTCCTCCCCTTGCTTCCAGTTCACCGGGGTCGCGACCTTGTGCTTGGCCGTGAGCTGGATGGAGTCGATCACGCGCAGCACCTCGTCGAAGTTGCGGCCGGTGCTCATCGGGTAGGTCAAGGTGAGCTTGATCTTCTTGTCGGGACCGATCACGAACACCGAGCGCACGGTCGCGTTGTCGGCCGCGGTGCGCTTCCCGCCCGCCGCGTTGGGATGGATCATGTCGTAGAGCTTCGCGACGTTGAGGTCGGCGTCGCCGATGATCGGATAGTTCGGCGCCTTCCCCTGCGTCTCCTCGATGTCCTTGGCCCAGCGCTTGTGGTCGTCGACCGGATCGACGCTCAGGCCGAGGACCTTCGTGTTGCGCTTCTTGAACTCCGGCTCCAGCTTCGCCATGTAGCCCAGCTCGGTCGTGCAGACCGGGGTGAAGTCCTTCGGGTGCGAGAACAGGATCGCGTACCCGTCTCCGATCCACTGATGGAAATCGATCGGGCCTTGTGTCGTCTCGGCCTTGAAATTCGGGGCCTCGTCTCCAATGCGCAGTGCCATGACGTCCTCCTCAATCCGTGGACCCATGATTCTAGCCCGCCTCGCGCTAAGATGGGCGCGCCATGCGGGCCCTTTCCTCCTGGCCGCGCCCGCTGCTGCTGGGCCTGGCCGCGCTCTCGGCCGCGGTCACGATCTCCTACAGCGCGCTCTGGATGTACGGCGTGCGATTCAAGCCCGGCGCCTACCTGGGAGTCGACGTGGACACGGCCGGCGAGGCGGCAACCCTCGACCTGCGCGGCGTCGTGGACGGCAGCCCCGCCCACCGGGCGGGCCTCCGGGCGGGGGACCGGATCCTCACGCTGAATGGCCGGCCGCTGACGCCGTGGGCTCCGCTCCTGCAGCCGGTCGGGCATGGCCGGCCCGGCGACCGGCTGCGCGTGCTGGTCGCGCGGCCGGGAACGCCGGCCCCCCTCCTGTTCGAAGCCGTGATGGGCTCCCCTCCGTCCGCCGCGGTCTCCCTCTCGCGCCGCGTGGCGCAGGAATTTCTCGGCTCCTACCCGGTGCTGTTCCTGGCCGTCGCGATTCCGGTCCTGCTCCTGCGCGTGGAGGACCGGAACGCCTGGCTGTTGGCCTTGTTGTTCGCGGGCTTCATCGCGGCCGCGCCGCTCGTCGAGCTGAACGTGGCCCCTTCCCTTCACGGCTTCGCCCTCGCCTACAGGATCGCCTTCTACGGATGCTGGCCCGCCCTCTTTCTCTATTTCTTCTCGGTGTTCCCGGCCGCTTCGCCGATCGATCGGCGCCTGCCCTGGCTGAAGACCGTGTGGCTCGCCACCGGTCTGGCGGTGTCCGTTCCGCTGGCGGCGTGGGCGCTCGGGGCGGGGAGCCGGCAGCCGCTCATCACCTTTGCCGACAGCCTCGTGGTGCCGGTGAGGATCCCAGTGATGCTGTACTACTTCGCCGGGTGCGGGCTCGGTCTCGCATCGCTCGTCGGCAACGCAACCACCGGACCGCCGGCGGTGAGGCGGAAGAGCCGTGTGATCCTCTGGGGCACGCTCGTCGGCTTCCTGCCCGCTTTCGTCCTGTCCGGCGTGGCCGACTATCTCCAACAGGATCCCTACTACGATTTCCCCTTCTGGGTCTGGGCGCCGTGTGTCCTGAGCCTGCTTCTCATCCCGCTGTCCTTCGCCTACGCGGTGGTGAAGGACCGGGTGCTGGAGATCCCCGTCCTCCTGCGCCGGAGCGCACGCTACCTGCTGGTGCAGCGCGGATTCGTCGGGCTCCTGGTGCTCGCGGGCACCGTGGCCACGCTGTACTTTGCCCTCTCCTTCGGCCGTCGGCTCGGCCCGGGCGCGCAGCCCGCCGGCATCGCCATGGGAGCGGGGTTCGGGACCGCGCTGGTCCTGGCCGGCACGCGGGTGCAGCGGCGCGTCCGGGGCCGCATCGATCGCGCCTTCTTCCGCGGAGCCTACGACGCCCGGCAGATCCTCCAGGACCTGGCGGAGAGGGCCCGCCGCACCACGAGCCGCGAGGACCTGGCGGTACTCCTCGAGCACCACGTGACGAGCGCCCTCCTGCCGCGCTCGCTCGACGTGTTCCTGGAATCGGGAGACGGCACCCTCGAGCTGATGCGCCCGAGCGCGCGACCGGCGGAGACATGCGAGACGCTCAGCGCCGGGTTGCCCATCCTTGCCGA
Source organism: Acidobacteriota bacterium (assembly GCA_003222275.1). Classification (GTDB taxonomy): domain Bacteria; phylum Acidobacteriota; class Vicinamibacteria; order Fen-336; family Fen-336; genus AA32. The sequence continues at coordinate 5,410 of QHVJ01000136.1, forward strand.
GCTGGCGCGGCGGGCACGGCCGTGGGAGCTCCCGCCCGGCGGGCCCCGGAACGATGCCTCGCTGGGCCCGCTGGCGCCGCTGGAGCCGGACTGCCTGGTTCCGATCCTGGGGCGCGATGCCCGGCTGACGGGACTCATCGTCCTTGGAACGCGCCTCTCCGAGGATCCGTACTCGGGCGAGGACAAGCAACTCCTGGCCTCGGTCGCGAGCCAGACCGCGATCGCGCTCGACAGCATCCGGCTCGCCGAGGAGATGGCGGACCGGATCGAGAACGAGCGGCGCGCCGCCCACGAGATGGAGCTGGCGAGGCAGGTGCAGAGCAAGCTGCTCCCCGAGCAGCCGCCTTCGCTCCTCACGCTCGAATGCGCGGCCCGTTGCGTCCAGGCCCGCGCCGTGGGGGGCGACTACTACGACTTTCTCGAGCTGGGGCCGGGCCGCACGGGCCTGGTGATCGCCGACATCTCCGGCAAGGGCTTCCCGGCGGCGCTGGTGATGGCCAGCCTGCAAGCCAGCCTGCGCAGCCGCCTGGCCCAGGACATGCTGGATCTCCCGCGCCAGCTCGGCTACGTGAACCAGCTCCTCTACCGTACCAGCGAGTCGAACCGGTATGCCACGCTCTTCCTGGGCCTCTACGACGATGCGAGCCGGCGGCTGGTGTACGCGAACTGCGGCCACAACCCGCCGATCCTCCTGCGCGCGGATGGGAGCCTGGAGAGGCTGGCCCCGACGGCGCCGGTGGTGGGCCTCCTCGAAGAATGGGAGTGCACTGCCGCCGAGCTGCGGCTCGAGAGCGGCGATCTGCTGGCGCTGTTCAGCGACGGAATCACGGAGGCCTTCAGCGACGCGGGCGAGGAGTTCGGCGATGAGCGCCTGATCGAGGTCCTGCGGGCCCAGCGCGCCCTCGACGCCGCCGCCCTCGTCGAGGTCGTGATCGGACGGGTCGCCGAGTTCAGCGGGAGCGAGCAGGAAGACGACATGACGCTGGTCGTGGCCCGGGTGCGCTATCCGCTAGCCGCTGCCACCTCCTCCGGCGCCAGTGTTCGGCGCGCGTAGCGGAGCGTTACTTCTGCCGTCTCGCGCCGGATCCACTCCGGCGCGAGACGCTTGACGAAGATTCACGCGGAGCGGAGCGCGCCGCATTCGTGATCAGAAGATTTTGTAGGCCGTGGCCCGGAAGACGTGGGCGCCCTTGTTGCCGTCGCGGTCGCGGGCCTGGAAGCCGTATCCCCACTCCACCGCGACGAGCAGGCCCTTCGGCAGCGCCGTCTCCAGCCCCGCTCCCGCCCCCGCGTATCCCTTCTCGCTCGACCCGAAGCCGGGATCGCGCACGAAGGCGCCGTCGAGGAAGCCGTCGAGCCGGAGCCGCCGCCAGGCGTTCCAGCTCGCGGCGGTGCGCAGGACGGCCCCGCGGTCGTAGCGGAGGCCGGCGCCGGGATAGCCGCGAAGGCGGTTGTCGAAGCCGTCGAAGCTGAAGCGGCTGAAGCGATCGAGATCGCGTCCCGCCATCCACGCCAGCTCCGCGCGGCCGACGACGCGAGGCGAGACGACGAACGAGCGCGCCAGCTCGGCGCCGTAGCGCTGGAACCCGATCGCCCCCGGACGGAACTCGGCGTTGCCGGGCATGCCCCACGCCGGCCAGCGCTGGCGCCGCGCGGCTCCCCACCAGAAGGCGGCCGACCAGGGGCCCTCCTGGGCTTCGAGGGCCAGCCGCACGCCGTGGACGGGAGTGCTCGCCGGCGGCGAGAAGGCGGGGTCGGCGAAGCCCGCCCGGCGGTAGCGCGTGTACGCCAGCTCGTAATCGACCCGCGCGCGCCAGCGCGGGCCCAGGGGATGGAGCAGGCCGAGGGCAAAACGCGCCGGGCGCTGGCGGACGTCCTCGTCGTAGATCTCGACGCCGTTCTTGAAGGACCGGTCGTTGTACTCGGCCACGGTGGCGAACCCGGCGCCGTGGAGCTGGAGCCGCGTACCGCCGAGCGAGGGGACCGCGAAGGCGAGCTGCGCGAAGGCGCCGCCGAAGAACGCGTTGACCTGCGCGCCGGTACGGAGGAAGTCGAAGTCGAGGTAGCTGAGGCCGGCGAAGGGCAGCGGATGGTCGATGTTGGGATCGACGAGGACGCCGGCAGCGATCGTGCGCACCCGCTGCGCCTTCCCCGCCGCCACCCGCACCGTCGATACCTCTCCCGGCCTCTTTGGGCTGTCGTCCCCCTTACCGGTGCGCTTCAGGTAGCGGAAGCCCTCCGGCGTCTCCTGCAGCATCACGGACGCGGACGCGTGCGCGGCCTCGAGCCGCGCCGCGAAGCCGGGCGGGTTCGGCTCGTGGGCCGTGAGCACGAGCACGCGGTGGATCGGCGTGCGGTGCCCGGCGCCCGCGTAGACCTGATGCGTTTCGGAACGCCCGAGCAGCCAGGCGGTGGCGACGCCCACCGGCACCGGGACGAACTCGTCCTCCTGCTGCGACGAGACGATGGCTCCGCGGAGCGCCGTCTGGCTCGCCTCCACCCGGAGCATGTCGAAGCCCGAGGCGTCGATCCACGCCCGGCCACGGAAGAGCGACCGTCCCTCTGCCTTCGGCGCAAAGGAGACCACGTAGGCGTCGCGGCCCTGCCGCCTCTCCCGGCCTTCCAGCCGGTAACGGTAGACCTCGGTCAGCGAGATCGTGAGCGGCGGCTCGCTCACCCGCTCGGGCTCCACGATGGGAAGCCGCGGCACGCCGCCCCGGGCGATCTCGTAGGCGAGGCCGTTGAGCCTGATGTTCCTCTGCTCCACCTCCGAGACGCCGGCCGCCTGGTACACGAGGGTCTCGGAGCTGATGGTCATCGGCGCGGCCAGACCCGGGATCTGGAACGTGAGGACCGTCGTGCCGGAGGCGATGAGGCTGCGCACGCGCTGGCGCTGCCGGGCGGCGGCGGCCTGGTGGCGCGCGATCACTTCCTCGACGCGCAGGCTCCGCTCGCCCGTCACGTCCACCTCCGAGGCGAAGCGTTCGGCGTCGGCGCCGCTCCAGCCGGCGATGCGGAGGATGAACGGGGCCAGCGGGTCTCCGGGCTCGAGCGTCGTGCGGTCGGCCCGACGCGAAGACGGCACGACGGCCACGGACCGGATCGGCGCCTGCGGCGTGACGACCGCGATCGCCTCCAGCGTGCGGGGATGGAGGAACACGGCGCTCGTGCAGGCCGAAACGCGCTCCGGCGTGGCGGTCTCGGCTTCGCAAGCGATGCGCACGTCCGGCAGCGGGCTCAGGCCGGAGGGAAGAAGGTCGCGCAGGCCGGCCACCGCCAGGACCAGGCCGGCATCGGTGGCCGGGGCCAGCACGCGGTCGCCCGCCGCCACGCTCGTGGCCGCGAGGAGCCCCGTGATCGTCGGCGGCCCCGCGTAACGATGCCAGACCGGGACGCCCGGGGAGGCCAGGCCGCGGGCAGCGCCGCCCTCCGCCACCACGACGTCGAAATACCCGCCGAGGCCGCGCGACTCGAGAGCAGGGAGCAACGACGGCGGCGCCTCGAGGCCGATCAAGACGTCCGGCTGCTGCGAGCGCAGGTCGGTGGCGCGTGTCTTCAACAGGTATGCTTCCGCGTCGATCCCGGCCGCCGCGTCCGATGAGACCAGCAGCACGCCGGCGCGCGCCCCCTTCTGCTGCAGACGGCGCAACACGTCTCCGGGCGGCGGGCTCACGCCGGCCGCCCTGAGCAACACGTCGAGGCCGGCCAGCCCGCCGCCGGAGGCCAGCAGCGCCTCGGCCTGCTCCTCCGTCGCCTCCCACGCCACGCACTCCGCGCACGGAGGCACCGCTCGCTGTCCCTCTCCCCCCTGGCCCGCCGCCTCCGCCCGAGCGCCGATGAGGACGGCCAGCAGCAGCACGCCCGCCTTCGTCGCGGCCGCCTTCACCGCCGCCTTCCGCCTCGCGGCCCGGTAGTCGCTCCACCGAACCCACGCCTCCACTCCGGTGAAGCACACCGCCAACCAGAAGAGGCCCGCGGCGTAGCCGGCGACCACGTCCGTGAAGTAGTGCACGCCGAGATAGATGCGGCTCGCCCCGATGACGATCGCCGCGAGGCCGCAAGCCAGCACGGCGACGATGCGTAACACGGGGCGGCGCTCGATCGTGAAGAAGATGACGTAGGCCAGGCTTCCGAAGAAGCACATCGCTCCCATCGAATGGCCGCTCGGGAAGCTGTACCCGTGGGCCAGCACCAGCGGACTGTCGGGACGCGCGCGGTGGTAGTAGAGCTTCAAGAGCGCGTTCAGGACCGCGCCGCCGGCCATCGTGGCCACGAAGGCATAGAGCCGTCGATGGGACTTCACCTTGAGCAGCCACGCGATCACCGCGAGCGAGAGCGACACCAGGGCGGGCAGCGTGCCGAACATGGAGATCGTCTGCATGATCACGGTCAACCGCGGCGACACGATGCGCCGGGCCAGAAGCTGCGCGCGCGCATCGGCGAGGCGAATGTCCCCGGTCGAGAAGACCTTGTCCTCGATGTATTCGAAGGCGACGGCCGTCGCCACGGCCAGGAACAAGCCGATCACGAGGTGCAGGCCGAGGTAGCCCTCGGGCGAGAGCCAGCGCCGGTAGAAGCTGGGGCGCGGGGCGGGGGTGGCGCTCACGGCGTGGGGCACGGCGGGCGGTCGGCAATCTCGGCGACCTTCGCCTCGAAGGCGCCGACCCAGCCGTCGAGGTCACGGTTGGCGTCGGGACCGCGGCGGTAGTGCGCGAAATTGGCGCCCTCGAAGAGGTCGCGGACCTGCCCCTCGCGCATCTGCGTCAGCTCCGACGCGAGGAGCTTGCGGCCCCCCTCCGTCAGGTCCACGTCCACGAAGGTCGCCCCGTGGTAGGGCAGCGACTTCATGCTGACGCGGCACGTGGCACGATCCGCCCACATCGGGAACTTCCGCCAGGCGTCGAGCTCCACGGCCAGGGGACCGAAGGTCGCTCCCACGTCCTGCAGGAATGCGAAGGGCTCGCGGCAGCCGCCCTCCGGATCCTCACCGCCGGGGAGGCAGACCAGCCGCTGGTTGGCGCTCTTGTTGTCCCAATCGGCGAGGAACACCGCGATGAGCCGCAACGCGTCGATCTCGGCGCGGCGGGCGCCGCCCCGCGCGGCGTCGATGTGCCCCAGCTCGTAGAACGCCCACCCGTCGGCGCCGGGCGAGGCGATCTTCTTGCCGGGAAAGGGCCGCTCCACCGTAGCGGGGGCGATGTCGACGTACCGGCTCGGATCGCTGAAGAAGCTGTCCAGCCATGAGAAATGGGACTGGGGATACGGCGGGCACCCGAAGCAGCGGACCCGGGCGACCCGGAACATGCGGTCGGCTCCGAAGCCGAGAGCGGAGAGCAGGCGGGTGGCGGCGACCTCCGCGAACGGCTCAGGATTGCGCCGCCCATACTTGACCTTGATCACCTCGCCGCCGGGCAGCACGCAATAGAACTTCGGGGTCTGGCCGCGGGAGCGCTTCAGCAGGAACTTGCACACCAGCTCGGCCTCCGGTGGGAACGAGTCGGCACCCGGCGGGTTGCTCCGGAAGTCCACATCCGCCACCGGCGGCACCGGCGGACGCCAGACCCTGGCCCGAGCGAACGCATCGTTGCGCAGCGCGGCCGCCCTGTCTTTCGGCAGGGGCAACCCGTCGTCCTCCTTGCGCGGCTCGTAGTCACCGGGGGGCAGGGATGCCGCGGGATCGCGGGTGACGCACGCGGACGCAAAGACGGCGAACACGAGCAGCGCCCTCATCTCTTGATCTTAACGCGCCGCCGGCGGCGGGCCGGGTTGCCCGCTCGCTCGCGCTGCGGGTCGGGAAAGAACGCGTGGAAGCGGTGGTCGTGCTCTCCTGAGCGCGGCGCGGGCTCAGGGGCCCTTGATGGCGCGGATCGCGTCTTCAGCGGCGGTACGAGTGGAGTCGTAGCGGGCGGCGTCCGTGAGGGCCGGCAGCGCCGCGCGGGCCGGAGGCCCGATCTTGGCCAGCGCCTTGGCGGCCCAGAGCCGGACGTTGCCATCTCGGTCCCGCACGGCGCGGGCCAGGGCGGGTACGGCCGCGGCCGCATCGCGGCCGATGCTCTCCAGCGCCATGACGACCCCCAGGCGCACGCCGTCGTCGTTGTCCGCGAGCGCCTCCGCCAGCGTCGGCACCGCATCGTGCGCCTTCGGTCCCAGGCCCCACAGCGCCGAGGCGGCTGCGTTGCGCACCCGCGCCTCGGGGTCCTTGAGGGCGAGGATCAGCGCAGGAACGGCGGGCTCTCCCATCTCGACGAGCTGGCGCACCGCGCGGTCGACGGCGGCCGCGTCGGGGTTGCGCAGGTTCTCGATCAAATCGGCGGCGCGGCGCTCGGGGTTTCGCGCACAGCCGGCGGCGAGGGGAAGAGAGACGAGCAGGACCGCGAGCCGGAGGGGGGCGCGCACGGCGCAAGTCTACGCCCCAGGGGGGGTTGGCCAGGCGTGTTCCCCGTCACTCCAGGTGTTCAGGGACGCTTTGCCGCTTTCTCCACGTCCGCCTTGAAGTCGTCGAAAAGGGTCGGCGCAGAGCCGGAGAACCCGCCCGGCCGCTGCTCGCGCCAAAGCGGCGCCCCGGCCCCCCCGCCCGAGGCCTCGTAGACCGACAGCATGTCGTCCGTCGAGGAGATCTCGAGCCCGTACGCGCCGCCCGTCGCCGCCGATCCCGCGGGGGCGTTTCCCGGACGGCGCCCGCCGATCCGCATTCCCCCTTCCGCGGAAGCGCGCCGGCCCGTCCGGACCGCGATGAGCAGCTCCGCCTGCGCGGGGCGAATCGTGATCACGTAGCGGCCCCACTTCTCGATCAGGTCCCGGACGCTGTTGAGCGCCTCGCGGTCCTCGGGCAGGACTCGTCCCGGCTTCGAAACGGCCTCCGCCTCACTCAACATGACGTCCCCCAGGTCGTAGGCGAGGGCGACGTACCGCGCCTGGGTCAACCGCGCGGGCACCTTGTTCGGGCCGCCGAAGAGCGTGGGCGCCGCGAGGAAAAGCAGCACGACCGGAATGCAGGAAACAGGCTTGAGCATCGGATCCTCCTTCATCGAAGTCCCGTTCAGTACTGCAGCGCGATGTCGAAGGTCACGCCGTAGCCCGAGCCCTCCGCCACCGGAGTGACGAGGAGCTGGCTGCCTCCGCCCTGGTAGATGCCGTCGCGGGCATTGGAGGTGTCCGGCTGGCCCTTGGTGTTGTACGGCGATTGCGCAAGCACGGCGGCGGTGACCGACTCGTCGAAGAAGAGCTGCGACGTGAACTCGTAGCCTCCTCCCCCGAGGCTGGTGCGGATCTTGAAATGGAGATGGATCGCACGGCCGGAGTACCAGCCCGGAAAAATCGTGGTGAACTGCGCGGCGCCAGAAGCGTCGGTCACCTGGTACCCGCGCAGGAACTTCCGCCCGCGGGCGCCCTGGACGTCCGAGTAGGTCCCCAGGGCATCGCAGTGCCACACGTCCACGTACACGCCGGCGAGCATGGAGCACGTGCCGCCGGAGCTGCGCGTCACCCGGAAGGTGAGCCGCAGCGGCACGCCCGGGCGCGCTATGCCGTCGGCGGGGTCGGTGCGGATGTCGGAACGGTTCAGACGCTCGTCGACGAAGTAGGGCCCCTCGGTGAGCGCCGGCCGCACGACGCAGCCGGTGGCCGCGGGCGACGAAGAGGTCGCCGGCGCCGGCGTGGGCGAAGTGGGCGAGGTCGGGGACGACGTGCTCCCGCTTCCGCATCCGAACACGCCGGCCGCCAGCGAGCCGATGAAGATGACGATCTCTCGCCGCGAGCGGTCGGGTTCGTTCTCGTCCTTCTCGTTCATGGGTCCCTGGCGCATGCAATCGATGTACCGCGAGCGACGGCATCCAAGTGCGGATGAGCGTTGATTCCAAGCCCGTCTCGTCCTCTCCGCCGTACATCCGGCGTCCGCCGTGGGCGACAGGATTCACTCAGGTTACAAGTTCGTCGGTTGTGGTCGAGTCCGGGGCCTCGTTGGGGTCGATGCGCGCCGGATCCGGAACGTAGAGGACGTAGGGGCCGTCGCGATCGATCTCCACGAGGCCCAGCAGGCGCACCGTGAAATCGCGCAGATGCGGTGAAGCCCGTGACACGTCGATGACCACGTATCCGAGCTTCGTGCGCCTCAGGAAGCGCGCCCGCCGCGCGAAGGCGCGACGACGCTGATGGAGGGTCAGCGTCTCGCCGGCACTCAGGGTGAAAAGCGCATCGAGCACCGGGTAGCGCCGAGAGTCCCGGACGAAGCGCTGGGGAACGCGCGAGAGATAGCCGCCCACGACGCGCTTGCCGTGCAGCGTCTGGTGGAACTGCGCCGCCGCACTGTAGTTGCCGACGGACCACGTCCCGTCACGCACTCCCGTGGGCAGCTCCAGGACGCGCACGTCGCGGGGATCGTCGGCGATCCTCTGGAAGACGCGCGAGATCTCGGCCGAGTACAGCGGCCGTGGGATCGGCGCCAGCTCGAACAAGAGAAGGGCACCGATGCCGGCCGCGATCAGCCCCGGCCGCGAGTGCCGGCGGCGGAGCTCGGTCACCGCGAGGGCGAAGACCGCCGAGAGCAGCATCATGACGACGACCGCGAAGCGCGCGGGCGAGCGCACGAAGCCGATCACGGGCACGTAGCGCAGCAGGGCCCAAGGCGTAGGGATTCGCGTGTTCACGCCCCCGATCCAGATGAACGGGCCGAGGGCGAGCAGCGCGAAGAACACGGCCAGGAGCGTCCAGCGTCGCGGCAGCCGCCGGCGCGGCCAGAACCCGACCGCGATCACGAGCGGCGCGACCAGCGTCAGCGCGGCCGCGTTCTCCTCGAAGCCATCCGCGCGCTCCCGCTGCAACCAGTCGTGGCTGGGACCTCCGAACAGCCGGTTGTTGGGATTGGGCAGGAAGAAGGCGAGCGCGTCCACGCCCCTGGGGCTGCTGCGCCAGAATATGGGCGGAGAAGCAAAGTCACGCTCGGCCATCCGCGCGACCGCCGCCTGGAGGTAGACCATGAGGCCGAGGCCGGCGGCCACGACGCCCACCGCGCCGATCCACGCCCAGGCGCGGAACGCCACCGGCGTGCCGAGGCGTAACTGGAGCGATCGCCCCAGTGCGAACCGGACCACCAGGATCAAGACGATGAGCAGCACGGGGGTGTTCACGGAGCGCAGGCCGATCCGCGTCGCTCCCGCGGCCACGGTCGTGCCGCCCGTCAGCGTTATCCAGACCACCAGGGCGGCCAGGAGAATGGCGACGCCGTCGAAGACGCGCAAGAGCGCGCCGTGGGCGCTCGCCGGCCCTGTCCGGCACACGCGGAAGGTAGCCGTTCCCAGGTATGCACCGGCGATCAGCACGCAGAAGACCGCGTAATACGGGTCGCAGTAGAGCGCCCAGGCGAGGGTGAGTCCGAGGCCGATGCCGTACCGCAGGCGAGCGTCCTCTTCGGACTTCAGGAGCAGAAGGAGGAACACGGGTAGCGGCGCGGCGGCGACCAGGCTGAAGTGCGCGGTGCCGCGCGCGGTCAGGAACGGCGAAAAGGCGAACAGCACGCCGGCCAGGGCGGCCGCGGCCAGGCTGCCACTCAGATGGCGCGCGAGAAGGAACATCGTGTAGGCGTTCATGACCCCCAGAGCGAGGTAGAGCACGTTGAACGTCGCGATGAGCCCGAGCCTCGGCTGCAGCGGCAGCGATAGCAGGTTGGTGAAGACCGTGTAGTTGTGGAAGGAAAGGTTGGCCCGCGCGCCCGAGCAGCAGCTCATGCCGGAAATGCCAGAGGTTCCAGACGTAGATTCCGGTGTCGCCGGTGGGGTCGCCGGTCAGATGGGTGGAGAGATGGAGTGGAAGCGGCCACGAGAGGGCAAGGCTGAGCAGGGCATAGGCGCAGAGGACCGCCAGATGCAGGCGCCAGCCCGAGACCCACGTGGAATTCATGGGCAGACTCTCCGTGCCGCTGGCACCGGCCCGGCGCTCAGATGGATGTTCAGTGGTTCACGCCCGACTTCGGAGGAATTCCCGGGACGTTAGCCCGGGATGAAGCCCGCCGTCAAGCAGCGGGGAGATCGCGGGCATGGATCCTGCTCCTGCAGTCAGGGCCGCGCCGGAGCAGCTTGGTTGACGGGGGCGTACTTCTGGCGACAGACTTGAATCTGCCTCGATGTCCTTGAAAGAATTGGTGTTGACGCCGGCAAGGCTGGGAAGGGCTTTGGCGCCCGCGAACGCCCCCAGGGGGGTTGTGTCCCCCATCGGGACCAGGTCGAGAGAGCGAGTCTTTGCGAAGCTCGTGGCGGTGCTACTGCTCGCGGTCGTGGTTGTAGCCGCCGGGGTGACCGCCGCCGAGGATCCCCTCACCACTGCGGACGTAGTGCGCTTCCTGCGCGCGGGGCTGAGCGAACGCACCATCCTCACGGAACTGAAGGATCGCGGGTTCGGCGAGGCGCTCGACACCACCCGCGAAGCGGCGCTGCGCCAGGCCGGCGCCACGGAGACGTTGATCGTGGCCGTCCGCCGCGCCGCGCCCGCGACCCCTCCGCCGGTGGCGAGCGCGACGCCGCCTCCACGCACCGAGGGCGCCGCCACTCCCCCCGTCGAGGGCCCGCACGGGCTCACGTTCAGCGCCGCCGCCAAGTCGGTGCGGGTGCCGGTGTCCGTCCTCGACAAGCGCGGCGAACCGGTGCTCGGCCTGAGCGGTGAGGACTTCCAGATCAGCGAGAACGGGCAGAAG
>QHVJ01000475.1 GCA_003222275.1 Acidobacteriota bacterium
GAACGACCGCAAGCTCGGATATCGCTTCCAATAGCCGCCGTAAAGGCGGAGGTCGGCATGGTTTCGGCCAGCAAGCTCCGCGAAGACCGACGCGCGCTCCTCATCACCGCCGCCAATGAAAGCGACGTCGCTTCGAAAGGCCGTCGCCTCCTGAGCATCTCGCGGCGATTCAGGGAAATGCAGAGTCGGATCGTACGCGAACGGAATCCAGACCACTTCCCGCGCGCCGGCATGTATCAGGTCGTCCACGGTCGCCTTACGCGTGGTGACGTAGACGTCGTAGAGCGGGATGCTGGCTCTGATCTCGGGCGTCGACACCCGTGGATTGAAGGGATCGTCCGTCGCGTAGTTGACGAGTATCGCCTTGCTGCGCCTGATTGCGCTGAGAACGCGCGGCGTGAGGAATCCGCCTTTGACGACGAGCACCACGTCGGGCCGAAACGTCGCAACCGTCGCCATGACGGCACGGACAAAGACCTGCCGGACGAGAGACAACACGCCGGGCACTCGGCCAACGCTGCGCCTTATCCACGCCCCGGGCGGCTCAGGTGTGAGCGCCGCCTCGTCGACGAACCGGTACGGATGATCCAACTCACGCAAGGCGCGCTGGAAGCAAGCGCCGACATGATGGGGCCGTCCGTTACCCACCAGCAAGATGTTGGGGCCACTCATTGCGCTTCTCGACGGGTTCCCATCGCCAGAGCTCCGTAGAGCTCGAGAGCACGTTCTCCGTATTCGTTCCACCCGCCCAGCGCCTGAACGCGGCGCAGCGCCGCGTCCGCCATGGCCTTGCGTCGCGACTCGTCGTCCATGAGGATCTCGATGCGCTCCCTCAGTGCTGCAACGTCCCGGATCGGGACAATGAACCCCTCCACGCCATCAGTAAACAGGTCCTCGGCCCCGGTGTTCGTCGTCGCGATCACGGGCACGCCGCACGCCATCGCCTGCGCCTGAACGAGGCCGAACCCGTCTTCAACCGAGGGCAGGACGAGGGCATCCGCCTGACTGATGTACCAGGATAATCTCGCGTGATTCTGTGGCCCCTGGTCCACAAATAGATTCTTGTTCCTTCGAAGGAGGTCTCGAGTCTCATCGGTTCTGCTACCAACAAGCCAGACATCGACGAGACCCCGTTCCACGAGAGGACGCGCCGCCGCGAACAGATAACCGATCCCTTTCCGCACCGAATACGTGCCAACGAAGATCAACCGGAAGCGCCTGTCTTCCTTCGGGCGTCGGCGAAACATCGACAGGTCCACACCGTAGGGTAGGACGTGTAGCTTGGAAGCGGAAACGCCACGGGCGAGGAACGATCGGTATGCAAAGGTCGAAGGCACGGCGATCGCATCGGCCTGCTCATATTCCTTCAGTTCTCGCTCGATGAGCCGGCCGTCAATGCCCGGATATCTGATGCCATGCCGCTCATGCTCATCTCTCAAGATTTGGTCCTGGACCTCGATGTGGGTGGATCCGCGGTCGCAGACCACGCGCGCGCCGAGCCGATGCGCCCGAGCCGCGCTGTTACGGCCGACGCTCGATAGATGCACGAACACGTCACACGGCTGCAGGCGTCCCGCCGTCCACCGATCGAACGTCGTGATGCTCGCGAACTCCAGTTCGACGACTGCGGGCCGTGGTAGTCGCCGCGCCAACAGACGAGTCGCGCCAAAGAACCACGGAAACGTCGCCGTCGCTGCTCGCAGCTCAGGCTCGATCCGCCACCAGGGATGCGCCGTATAAAGACGCGTCAGGCTCCCGCGGGCCTGAAGCTGCCGAGCCAGGTCCACGGCCCAAAATCTGCCGAGACTCGAGACCACAACACGGAGTCGCCCCGGCTCCACCCTACCCCGATCTCCGGCTCATGAAATAGAGCACCAGGGGCCACACGACGAGTTGGCGCGTATGAGCCAGAAACATCTGGAACACCCCGAAGAAGTCGTGATTGAGCAGGATCACGACCGCGTAGCAGCCGGCGCCGATCAGGAATGCAGACCGTACCACCAGCCATTCGTAGAGCAGCCTGACGTACATGCCGTGCGCGATCGAAAGGAGAAGAACGCCGACGAGCCCGAAATTTATGTAGTACTCGGAAATCGCGTCGAACGTCGCCGTCGTCGAGCCGGGATCGAACTCCGCCTCGGGCAAAATACCGACCTTACGAGTGTAGATATTCAGTTGCGCCGAAAGGTTCGGCTTATCGGGCCACGCGACGCGCGGGATCAGGCTGAGAGCCTGATCGATCATCGACCGCCCGAGCTCATACGGGTACACCGAGGGGTAGAACTGTGAGTATGTCGACACGAATGCGGGGCCGCCGACGAAGAGGCGCGCAAGAGTGCCGGCCGTCGAGAGCTCGAGGCGCCCCTGCACGGAGACGCTCGCGAGACGCTGGTTTGTCGCAGCGATCTTCTCCGCGAGCCCGGTTTCTCCGACGTCAACGGTTTTGTAGAGCGTCAGCCACGGCAACGCGAAGAGCACCAGAGCCGGGATCAACGGAACGATGATGCGAAACGGGAACCGCCGACGAGCAAGGACATAACCGATCACGACCATAAGCGCCGGCTTCACCGCGTGCTCGCGCATCCCGGTGGACAGGAACACCGAAAACACGGCGCCATACATGAGCAGGATAGCGAAGAACCACCTCACACTGCCGACGAGGGGCGATGAGAAGAACTCATAGCTCGCAATGACGATCAGAACGAAGACGATCCAGCCGAATAGCAGAACTGTGTCGCGTATCGTCAGCGGCAAGTAATAGTACGTCCAGGCCACCAGCAACACGGCGATCGGCGTGTAGAGCATGAGATTCTGGTTGAATTTCGACCGGTCGATTGGCCATCGTAATGTGGGCAGCAAAGCGCTGACCCGGGTCATCGGCTGGGATGCGCCGAGGTATAAGCCGCAGCCGCCGATCAGAATGATGTGGCACGTGGTGCCGATGTTCTCCCGGATCCGAAACGTTGCGAATACCAAGCCGAGGTCGGTGAAGTCGGTGAACGGCAGGTCCTCCCAGTAGTAGAGGAGCAACAGCCCGGCGCCATACTTCATGAAGTACAGTCCAAGGAGCAGCGAGATCGGGGCGATCCAGGGGTTCGCTCGGGCAATCTTGGTTTTTATGGCGGCATACGCCGCGATAGCGAAGAGGAGGGCCACCGTGAACCACAGGAGGGTCGCCCCCCCCTCATCGGGCGCTCGGGCCGGAATCGCCACCACCAACATCACGCCAGCGAGCAGCACGAAGGCACGGGGCGCGAGCGACTCTGACCCGAAGAAGATGCCGTGCGCGGCCTCATCGTGGGCTTGGCGAATGACCGGCGTCGACTTCGCGGCCGGCTCACTCCGCTTTCCGTCCCCAGTGCGATCGTGTCCGATCACTCCCTTGCTCCTACCGCGCGCACCGCAGTCACGATGCCATCCGCTGCTGCCGAAACGTCCCAGTCGGCGATCAGGTTCAACGCGTCAGGCGACGGTCGTGTGCGGGACTGCGATGCGTACTGCGTCATCGCGCGTGCGAGGCCCGGCACGTCTCCGACGGGTACCACGGTCCCTGTCACGCCGCGGCGCACGA